>JAXHSZ010000538.1:0-8285 GCA_034190725.1 Thermodesulfobacteriota bacterium | reverse complement strand
GTTCAAGATCAAGGCATGCGAAAAAAATAACCGCAGGCATATGTTTGATATTCCGAGGATTATTTTTTGAGCATAACGCAGATATTGGGCAAAAAGACCATTTATGGATGGACACTAGCTATTTTTCATAATCTCTACACCAAGCTCAGATGAAGGAGTAAATTGCAAAATGCCCCTCCATGGCCAGTGTATTCATGCGGCAAAAATCTTCATCTTCCTTGACCTTGCAAAAAATCTCATTTCGGATGGACATTAAATAATCCTCATTGCTTCTTTAATCGTAAAAAATAGAATCCATATAAAATGCCATTAAAAACAAAGAGTAAAATACCTGCCCAGAAATGCATCTCAAGTGTTATGCCTGGATAGATGAGAGAATCGACATAACGATCTATGAATCCACCCTCGTATGCCTCCCCCTCTGCGTGTGTGCGCAAAAACTGCTCCAGTGGTGTAAGAGGGCATGGGCATTGCGGAAAAAACTCAATCACCAAAGCCCAGATGAGGGAAGGGATATGAAAAAACGCAACGCTTTTGAAGTGCCAGATGATGACTGCACCGAATATGACAAATATAATAAATGCCAAATGGGCAATAAGAACTGCATCTGCAAGAATACTGAACATCAGATATCTGCTTTTCAAACTTGAAGTTTAAAACTTCGTCTTCCTTGACCATGAAAAAATATCTCACTCCTGGATGGACAGTCTCTTATTTCCTCCAGAACTCAGGCACCAATAACAGGATGATGGTGTATACTTCCAGTCTTCCAACAAACATAAGGAAGATGAGAACCCACTTCCCTAAGTATGGAATATTGCTATAATTATCCATTGGCCCAACACTGCCGAGGCCTGGCCCAATGTTCCCGATACATGCGACAACAGCGGCGAATGCTGTTATTATGTCCATACCCAATGATGCCATGATAAGGGTACCGATGATGACAAGAAATATGAACAACAAGAAGAAACTGAGCACACTGTTCATTACGTCCGACGGAACCACTTGTTTCCCGATCTTTATGGGGAACACCCCGTGCGGATGTATGAACTGCTTCAGACTCTTACTTGTCTGTTTCAAAAGCAGCATTATCCTCATACACTTGATACTTCCGCCGGTAGACCCGGCACATCCTCCTATAAACATTAAAAAAAGAAGGAAGATCTGTGAAAAATAGGGCCATGTCTCAAAATCTGCTGTAACGTAACCGGTGGTAGTCAGGATAGAGGCCACTTGAAATGAAGAGTATCTCAATGACTCAAATATATTCCTGTACACATGAAAGTAGGTGTTTAATGTTATATACAGTAAAGAAATACCGAAGACAGCCATATAAAACTTGAATTCGCTGCTTTCCCAAAATTGTTTCACATTTCCTTTAAGAAACTGATAGTGAAGCGCAAAATTGGCCCCGGCAACAAGCATAAAAACTGTAATGACAATATCGAAGTAGGTGTTATTGTAAGCTCCTATGCTTCTGTCCATCGTGGAAAAACCGCCTGTGGCCATTGTGCCGAAAGTGTGGCACAGAGCATTAAAGAGGTCCATACCTCCAATCAATAGTAACACGGCCTCCAATACCGAGATAAGGACATAAATCTTCCATAGTGTCTTGGCGGTTTCAGCGATCCGGGGTTTTATCTTATCTGCAACAGGGCCCGGCACTTCTGCCTTGTAAAGTTGCATTCCACCAACACCGAGGAGAGGAAGGATTGCGATGGATAAGAGGATAATGCCCATACCCCCAAGCCAATGCGTCAAACTCCGCCAAAAGAGTATCCCCTTCGGAAGGCCTTCTATTTTCTCAAGTACAGTCGCCCCTGTGGTTGTGAAGCCCGATGTTGACTCAAAGTACGCATCAAGAAATAAATCAAAGGTTCCTGAAAAGAGGTAAGGGAGCGAACCGATGAATGCGGCGGCAACCCACCCCAATGTCACGATAATGAAACCTTCCTTATGACTTATCTCTTGGATATCTCCTCTGAATAAAAAAAAGAGAGAGGCGCCGATTATGAGGGAAGTACTCATGGAATAGAGGAGAGGCAGGAAATCTCCGTCCCTGTAATAGAGAGAAAAGAGAAGGGGAAATACCATCATTCCGCCCACAAAGCATATCAAGGTACCAAGGATCTTCAGTATAGGTCTCAGTTGCATCTAGAAATACTCCAGTTTCACTGTGAGGACCTTTTCCAACTTTGGGATTGAAGACCGTAAAGAAAAGAGAATAACCCTGTCACCCGGATGAATGACGGTGCTTCCTGAAGGGATAATGACTTCATCGTTTCTGACAACCGTAGCCACCATTGATCCCGAAGGAAACTTAATGTCCTTTAATGGTCTGTTCACCAGATCCGAGGTTTCCATGGCAATGACTTCTATGGCTTCAGCATCTTCGCCTCCCACCTCGCTTACGGAGAGAACCCTCCCTTTGCGTATAAAATGAAGGATGCTGCCGACCGCTGCCAGTCTGGGACTGATCACCACATCAATTCCCAATGAAGACACCAACTGGAGATATGATAGGTTATTCAGCCTTGCCATGACCCTCTTTGCACCCATTCTTTTGGCAAAGAGCGAGACAAGGATATTGGCTTCATCATCGTCTGATACTCCCAGAAAAGCATCTGCATCTTTTACGCTTCCTTCTTTTAATAGCTCCTGGTCGGTTCCATTTCCATGAAGGATTACAGCGTTCTCTACATTCTCTGAAAGAAAGACGCATCTCTCTTCATTTTCCTCAATGATTTTTGAATGTATCCCCCTCTTTTCCAACTGTTTGGCAAGGTAGAACCCTATGTTTCCCCCTCCGAATATTACCACACGCTTTGTTTTTAATTCTTCTTTGTTTATCATATGAAGCATTGTTGGCATATACTTCGGTTGTGAGACAAAAAATACATGATCTCCAGGGAGGATTCTATCCTTCCCTCTGGGAATAATTGTGTTTGCTCCTCTGGAAATGGCTGCGATAAGGAATCTGTTGTCAGGATAGTCTTTCATGATGTCAATCAGTTTCCTGTTGGTAATGGGAAGCTCCTCTCTGATTTGAAATCCCACCAACCTCACCTTTCCTTCGGCAAAGTCTCTGACATATGTCGCTTCAGGTACATCGAGAAGATCAAGAATATTTGATACCGACTCTCTCTCAGGGTTGATCACAAAGTCTATATTAAATTCTTTCTTCACCTCCATATTATAAATTTTTTCGTACTCAAGATCCCGAAGGCGGGCTATCTTGACGGGAACATGGGCCTGGGATGCAGCTATTATGCAGGCCACCATATTGACTTCATCACTGTTTGTGACTGCCATGAGAATCTCAGAACTCTCAATGCCTGCTTTCTTCAATATGCTGGGACTGCTTCCACTTCCATGGATAATCTGAACATCCAAATTGTCAGCAATACGCCGAATGACATTTTCATCCTTTTCGATCACAACAACATCCCTATTCTCTCTGGATAATCTCCTGGCTACATGAGATCCCACTTCACCGGCCCCGACGATTATAATGCTCATAGGAATGCCCTTCTCATAAATTTCTCAGTCATCATAAATATCAAACCATTTCAATGACATGAGATTTGTTTCTTCTAAGCGGTATACTCATTTCTTCACATTTAAAAATATTGCCGTCAATTTTGATGTGACTTTCAACGCTGGCAACCATCTTCCTTTGTTCTTAAACACACCCATATAGATGCCTTTTTCATCCTTGATCCTCATATCTCATCCAAGACCTCACGGACCACTCTAAGCAAATATGAGGATTTATACGGCTTGCTCACAAAGCTTTTTGCTCCTGCCGAGACAGCAGCACTTGCCGAACCTAATGGAGAGTAGCCGCTTGCCATGACAACCTTTACATCAGGTTTCAACTTCAAAAGTTCTTCAAGAAGTTTTTTGCCACCGATCCCAGGCATGATCAGGTCGATGATAAAGAGATCAATATCTCCCCTCTTTTTACTGAAGTACTCCAATGCACTCTCACCATCCTGAGCAGTAAGGACATTGTATCCTGACTTTGAAAGAATATCATACCCCAGGTTCCGTACACGTTCATCATCATCCACCAAAAAGATCGTTTCTGTACCTCCCACCGTGGTTTCTTCATCTTCTGTCTCTTTTAGGGATGTCTCCTGTTCTATTACAGGGAGGTAGATCTGAAAAGTCGTCCCAACACCCAATTCACTGTAACATATGATGTGTCCATCGTGATTCTTTACAATGCCATATACAATGGCCAATCCAAGTCCTGTTCCCTGCCCCACCTCTTTAGTGGTATAAAATGGTTCGAAGATATGCTCAATGGTTTCCTTGTCCATGCCGTTCCCTGTATCAGATATAGTAACGAGCACATAATCTCCCGGTGTGACCTCAAGATGGGTCTTGCAATATTCTTCATCAAGAGTACTGTTTTCTGTTTGAATATAAAGTCTTCCCCCTTCAGGCATTGCGTCCCTTGCATTGACTCCGAGATTCATAAGCACTTGTCCCAATTGTGCAGGATCCGCATTAATGGTCTTCAGATTGCCGGCGAGGTTAAGTTCAATTTCAATCATTTTGGGGATGGTTCTCTTGAGGAGGGTATAGACTTGTTTTATCTCATAGTTCAAACATACAGGCATCATACTGCTCTCCACTCTCCGACTGAAGGTAAGGAGTTGTTGAGTAAGCTCAGATGCTCTGTGAGTGGCATGTTTTATTTCTTGGAGTTCTCGATAATTGGGTTCATCTTTGTTTTTCTCCCGAAGAAGCATGTCAGAATAGCCCTGTATGATACAGAGGAGGTTGTTAAAATCATGGGCGACACCCCCGGCCAATGTTCCGACAGCCTCCATCTTTTGTGCTTGACGGAGTTGAGATTCCAGCTGATTTTTTTCTCTCTCAGCCATGAACTGATCAGTAATATCAAGAATATGAACCACTGTACTCATCTTCCCTATGGAATCCTTGATTACTGTTGCACTGATCTTTCCATACCGTATACTTCCATCCTTTCTGGCCAACTTCAACTCATAATGAAGTTTGCCTTTTTCACCCTCAAGCCCTCGTAAATAATGTTCTTTTAAAGGGGAAATGTCTTCATCCATTAAAAATTCTCTAAAATCTTTACCCTCTATCTCATGACGAGCATACCCCAGCATTTCGCATAATTCGTTATTTACATAAATTAATTGGAAGTGATCATCTATGATCAGAATTCCATCATGTGAATTTTCAACAACAGACCTGTATCGTTCTTCGCTTTCCCGCAGGGCCTTCTCCGCCTCTTGTCTTTCTCGAATATCCCTGGCAACATTAAGGATGGCTTTTGATCCTCTGTATGTGATAGGTCTGAAGTTGATTTCTACGGGAATGAAGTCTCCTCCACTTGACACATGAAATGTTTCGAATGTGGTTTTATCCGAACTGTCACTGTTATGATTGTTATTTATTTGATCGAGCAACATCTTTGCGTCTTCTTTGGGGAGGACTGCAGAAAGATCCAGATGGAAAAAGGTTTCAGGTGAGTAGCCAAGTTGGAGATAGGTTGCTTCGTTTGCCTCAAGAATCTTTCCACTCTCGTCTACAAGATAGACGGCATCATCTACATTCTCTAATAATTCATTGTACCGAGACCTTTCCTCTGCTTCTTTCAGATTGATGAGCATATGATTAAAAGCTTGAGACAACTGATGAAATTCCCAATAATCTTCTCCACTGTCATTAAAAGTGAGATCCTTTTTTCCTTCTGAGATTTGAATTGCTTTGTTGGCCATATCACTCAACGGTCCACCCATCTGCCTCGCCAAAACCAGTGATAATACGGCAGAAAAAGATAAGACTAAAATGGAAAACACACCTATGAAAAAAGATATACGTCTTTTCTCTATGAGCAGATTCTCCTGAGAAGATATAAAATATAAATTTTTAAAGCCGTCAAGGGTCGATAAAACAAAATTAGAGTCTAAATGGTGCAAGTTTCTCTTGGTTGAAATCTCCTGCATGACTTTTTTGTCGAAAGGAAGAGAGGTTCCATGAATCAGGCTTAAAAGGTTATCGGTCTTTGCCAGTGATACATCTCCATTAACTGTTTGACTGATCGTCTTGATAAGCTCTGTATCCCTGGTCATATCATAAAATGCATAGACCTTTCCCATATGTTCCTTTTTATTCATAACCGGAGCCTCAAACCACCAAATCAAGCGCAGTGTTTCCCCGTCCTCCAGGATGTCACCATGTGCCGACTTAAAACGATCAATCATTTCAGGTGAAACACCCGGATAAGATTCCGGGACCATGGATTGTTCACCACGCTTTTGAGCATAAAAATATACACTTCCTTTCACAGGGTAAGATTGCTTTAATTGTTCCTCAAGTTGAGAGGGTTTCCCCATCATCATCGTAAACCGAATAGTATTATCAGAACTGAGGTCCATGAGTTTGCTTTGTACGGAAGCAATCCGATTTTTCAGGAGGATCTCTATTTGTCCTTTTTGAGCTTGAACTTTGTGAATGAATTCAGAATCAAGCCTTTTCCCAAAATAAATATAGAGAACTCCCGAAATGAGAAGAACAGAACCGGTGACAAGAACGACAATTGCCGTCATCAGGTAGGTTGAGAAACGTTTTTTGCTCTTTAGGTTCACGTATCTCTCTCTTATCCAGTTATTCATCATGTTTGGATTGTTGTTTTACAGAAATCAACAGGGTGATTTAGGAAATACAGGTCCCAATTCCGGGATCTGAGATAGGTTTGTTTTCACATTAGTTTGCAGGAGTTAAAATGATTTCAATGCGTCTATTCTTACCACGGCCTTTCTCTGAATCATTTGAGGTCAGAGGACGGTAAGAACTGTATGCACACGCAGAAAGCTTTTCTGGATTCAAGAGGGCTTGTTCTTGAAGGAAGCGTACAACAGCTAGGGCTCTTGCTGCTGACAACTCCCAGTTTGTAGGAAATCTTTCGCGAATTGTGGGGCCTGTGGGTACATTATCCGTATGCCCTTCCACTACTATATTCTGTTCTTTTGTGTTCTTCACAGAGGCCGCCATCTTCAGAAGGAGTTTTTTCCCTTCTTCTCTGATGGTCACACTTCCTGAATCAAAGAGAATCTTATCCGTGAAGCTCACCCTCAGTGTTCCTTTGCCCTTTTCTATCTTTATGAGTTCTGTTGCTATCTGTTTTTTCAGGCTTGTTTCAATGGTCTTCTTTGTATCGTCGAGTAGCCCTATAACCCTTTCCTGAATTTGGATGATTGAGTTTCTTTTCTCCATGTCAATCTTCAGGTCTTCTACTTCACGAGACAATCTTGTGTTGATATTTTTCAAATCGTTTGCATCAGCTAATAATTTTACATTAGTTTTTTCTAATTCTTGACATTTTTTCTGATACTCTTGCATGTCCTTGAAGCAATCTGTTCTTCTCTTTTCAGATTCCTGAAGTCTTCCCTCTATTACATTCAATTCTTCCCACACCTCTTCCAACTGCTTCTGGGTATCCACTAAATCGTTTTCTACTTGCAAGTACTGTACCCTTGCAACACAGGCGGAAAGTAATGGAAAAATAATTAAAATAACCAGCAATGATCGTATTTTGGGCATAATCGTTTCTCCTTCAATAAAGAATCAACGTTTTCTCCCGTTATCTTGAAGTCATATGAACACCCATGATCAGTGGTCACAACAAGGCAGAAATGAAATATCTCATTCGTGGATGTTCCCTATCTAGTGTCTATCCAGAAATGAGATATTTTCCGCAAGGTCAAGGAAGACAAAGATTTTAACCGCAGGAATACATTGGGTATTTTGAGGATTAAAATCTGAGTCTGACGCAGAGATTGCGGAAAATAGCCATTTATGGATGGGCACTATCTAAAGGAATACTCTCATCACCTGCACATTATATAGAAAGAGAGATTCCTGTCAAACGAAATCGGAAATACTGTAACATAAAGGGATGTAATTTTCAGGTGCAATCCTGCCATTTATGCGGTCATATTATAGAAGAGGGAACTATATTTATCATAGGAATTTATATGTATTATTCAAAAAAAGACCCACACCAAAAAATGGTATGGGTCTAAGACTTCATCTTCTATATTGAGTTCTATGTCGTATTCCTATATTTCAGATGTGGAAAGATCACTTGTCACGGAGTCGTTATGGTTCTCTCCTTCCGATTCTTCTACATCCTCTAAATCATCGCGTTCTGGGAGTCCGTCTGGTTTCATTTCTTCGGGGAGTCTCCGCAAGAAATCGGATTGAATTAATTTGGCCAGGTCTCGCTTCGTCCCTTC
>JAXHSZ010000537.1:0-9702 GCA_034190725.1 Thermodesulfobacteriota bacterium | reverse complement strand
TACTTCATTCCCTTCTTGTATTCAAGTTTGAGACACTTTGTCATGAGAGAGGACTCGGTTTTTAGAATTTCATGGAAATAAAGGCAAGACTGAGGGGTGGGTCAATATGGCAACAATGGGGCGAAATGGTACATTGGGGTGCATGTGAAATGTTGATAGTAGTATTGGAATGTATTGGAATCAGAATGCCGGTATTTTGGATGGGAATAATTTTTCTATGGACACTATTTAATATTCCAGGTTGTACTTTTTCAGTTTTCTGTAAAGTGTTCTTCTGTCGATCCCCAGGATCCTAGCCGTGTTTATTTTGTGCCCCTTTGTCTTTTTCAGTATCTTGGTGATATAATTCTTTTCAAGTTCCCTTATTGTAACATCTTCAGGAAGAATGGCATTGATACCCATCATCTTTTTAGAATTTCTTATATTCGGTGAGAGGTCCTCGGGCAAGATCTCTTCATGGGTTCCGAGGGCTACGGCTCTTTCAATCGCATTTTCCAGCTCTCTTACATTTCCTGGCCAGTCATAGTTTAAAAGAATGTTCATTGCCTCTTTGGAAATGGATTTTACCTCATTTCCTGAGCCTTGACTGTACTTCTTTAAAAAATGATTTGCCAAAAGTGAAATATCATCCTGACGATCTTTAAGATCCGGAAGGTTTATGGTGATCACGTTCAAGCGATAATAGAGATCCTCTCTGTATTCACCCTTTTTTACGGCCTCTTCCAGGTTTATATTGCTTATTGCTATAAGCCTGATGTCGACTTTTATATTTTCCGTTCCCCCTACTCTCCGTATCTCCCTCTCCTGAAGGACCCTCAGGAGTTTTACCTGCATGGCAGGGCTGATAGTACCGATCTCATCAAGAAGTATGGTTCCGCCATTAGCTTCCTCGAATAAACCCTTTCTGGTTGCTATTGCTCCAGTGAATGACCCTTTTATATGGCCGAATAATTCACTTTCCAGTAGCGTCTCAGGTATGGCGCCACAATTAACCGTGACAAAGGTCTTGTCTTTTCTGGGGCTGTTATAATGAACCGCTTTTGCCACAAGTTCCTTGCCTGTGCCGCTCTTACCATATATCATTACTGTACTTTTGCTATTGGAGATTCGCCTTATGAGGTCAAAAATATCCTGCATCGGCTTGCTTTTACCGATAAGATTGTCAAACCTATATTTTCCCCTCAACTCTCGTCGAAGAGATGCAACTTCTTCTCGGAGTCTCTTCTCTTCCAAAGCCTTTTTAAGGGTTATCGATATTTCACTCATCTTAAAAGGCTTGGTTATATAGTGATACGCGCCTTTTTTCATCGCCTCAACCGCAGAGTCAATGGAACCAAATGCAGTCATTATGATCACGTAGATATCCGGCCTCGTCTCTCTCACAGCCTTCAAGAGATCCATCCCATTCATCTCCGGCATTCTTATGTCGGCTATTATGACATCGAAGGGATTTCTCTCTACCTTGTCAAGGGCATCTATTCCGTTGGAAGATGTTTCAACAGAAAATCCCTGCTTTGCTAATACTTTCTTGAGAAGGTTTCGCATTCGTTCTTCATCATCGACCACCAATATTTGTGCATCTTCATTTCCTAACATTGTCATCCTCACGAATTTGAGCAGGTAATCTCACGGTAAACAGTGTTCCTTTGCCAACTATGCTCTCAACTTCTATGGTACCGTCATGGTCTTCTATTATTCTATGGCTCACAGTCAATCCGAGACCGGTTCCTTTTCCGATCTCTTTTGTTGTAAAGAAGGGATCAAATATTTTTTGAATATTTTGAGGAGGCACTCCACACCCTGTATCAGCAATACTGATCTGCACATTTCCATTGTTGTTTGAACCCGGGAGTGAAGATGTATTCAATCTGGTAGAGATGGCTAATTTTCCTCCCGGGGACATAGCGTGAACTGCATTTACTATTATATTTATAAAGACCTGTTGAAGTTGATTGTCGTCACCTATTATGGATGGAAGGTCTTCTTGAAGGTTGGTGACTACTTTGATCTTCTCTTTTGTTATCTGATGGTCTGTGAGTTTCAGAACTTCATTGATGAGTGTATTGATGTCTATGGATTTTAATTCCGGTTGGTTGTAACGAGAAAAGTTGAGCAGTTGTTGAATTAATCTGGTGATATGTTCTGACTGAGAGATGATGACCTTCAGGTCCTCAACTCTAGGGTCATCTTTGTCCGTTTCCATCATTAAAAATTCAGCAGTGCCGAGGATGACATTCAGCGGAGTTCCCACTTCATGGGCTATACCCGCAGCCAATTCTCCCACAGTAGCCAGTTTTTCGGATTGCTGGAGCTGTCTTTCTATCCGTTTGAACTCAGTGAAGTCCTTTCCTATACCCAATGTTCCAATCAAGTCCCCTTTATCGTTTTTCAGCATAGATACCGAGAGGTTCATGTTCACTTTCTTATTGTTCTTCACGATCATCTCGGTCTCATAGTTCTGCAGCCTTCCCTTTTCATACAGTATCTTCATTATCTTCTTTGCTTCTTCTCTGCCCATTACATAGTAATTGGAGATGGGAGTCCCCATTACTTCTTCTGCTTTGCATCCAAAAATATTTTCCGCACCCTTACTGAAAAGAGTTATCATCCCCTGCATATCTGTCGCTATGAACGCGTCTATTGAGCTGCTCACAAGGATTTCCAAATAAGACTCTTGTTTCTTAATTTCTTTCCCTTTCATCTGCTCTTGCTCCATCAGGGAGTTCGATTTTGTATACTCAAACATAAAGGCATGATAACAAACTCAATCCTTCAGGTCAATCCATTTTTGATGGCCGTTTACTACATTATAATGTAAATATATCTTTTTAGCACCATGAAATAGAAAGCGATCAACACACTTTAACGATTGTCAAGATTTACACAATTTCTCTTGATCTTGAAGACTTCATCTGGCATACTCAATCGACATATCTCTTAAAAAGAGAGAGGATGATCAAAGGTAAAAAAAGAGGAGGTATCATTGTAATGACAGTGATTCTCCAATTCAGTAACAGTACTGTTACAGCAGACAAGGGGAGTAATGGATGATACGGAACAGATGGGTCATATGAATACCTTGACAGGATCTGAAAATGTATTCAACCTCTTGGAAGAAGACGTTTTATAACGAATGAAAAGGGAACCATATGCCATTTCTCGAAATTGACAATATAAAAATCAACTACGCCACAGGAAAGGACGGAATCATAGCTGGCAGGAAAAACTTACTGTTCATTCATGGTGGAGGAGGAAACTGCAACGCATGGTTGTTGACACTCCGTTTCTCTCGAGGTGACCATAACCTCATTGCAATTGAATTGCCCGGTCACGGTAGATCCGGCGGAGAAGGGGAAAAAGATATCGAGAGTTACAGTGAATGGATAAAACGCATCATTGAACATATGTCCCTTGAGAAGTGTTTTTTAATCGGTCATTCCATGGGAGGAGCAATAACCTTGAGTTTTGTTTTGAAATATCCTCAGTATCTTGATGGTATCGTCTTGGTGGGGACAGGAGCCAGATTGAGAATCAGCCATGATATTATGAAGCATATTGAAGGTAAATTTCATGACGCTGTAACACTCATCTGCAGACTGGCGTATTCCGACAATATACCTCAGTACATAATACGGATGGGGGAGAGGGAGATGCTCAAGACAAAGCCGGAAGTGCTCTTCGGCGACGTCTCTGCATGCAATGCCTTTGATCTTCTTCATGATTTGAGTGTGATTCGAACTCCAACACTCATAATCTGCGGGAAAGAAGATAGACTGACCCCTACCAAGTATTCATGTCTTCTCCATGAAAACATAAAGGGATCCAGACTGGTGATCATCAATGATGGTGGGCATATGGTGATGATCGAAAGACCGAAGGAATTCAATAAATTGATTCACGATTTTGTATCAAATCACTCTCAGTCGGAAGAGTAATACCCCACTCATATCATGAACACCAAAAACTTTCAACCTGGCTCACAACAGAGATAAAAATATATCATGTAGGGGCAATTCATGCATTGCTCTAACATAATGGATATTGATGTAAAACTACCCAAGATATTTTTTGATTTGAATTTTTTATAGTGGGCATTTGTTTTTGTTGAGGATTCATTGATTCAAGTTTCGAATTTGTCAAAACTTTTCAGAGATGTAGCCGTTTCACTCTGAGAAGTTATCTCCAAAAATGATTTGATCCTGAATACTGTTGTAAATGATTTGACTTACAACTCAAACATCACTATTATTGAGTTCACGGTCTTCTATCGGTTCAGCAAACAATCGGATAATGGACAGTGAATCAGGGCTGTGTATTACTGGATGGAACGGCCTTGATATTCATCATGCAGAAAGGATTTGAGTAGATTGCAACCAGGATTGGAAGATAGAATTATCCGTGCCCTTGCAAACCTCCCATTGGAATATGCGGAACAATGGGACTTTATTCGAGAAGAGAGAAGTCGAGGAATCAAATGGGCAACAGCCGGGGTTCTTGTCCTTCTGGGAAGATACACATTGGAAGAAGACGCAGAAAGAGATCACTTTTTTTTATTGAATAAAAGGTCACGTGATGTCCAACAACCAGGAGATTTATGTTATCCTGGTGGTCACCCTAACCATTGGATCGACCTGATATCCAGTCGCTTGTTCGTTCCTTATGCCCTTCCATTGAGAAAAGGCTCCGGATTCAAGATGAACAAGAGACTGAATGGAGAATACTTTCGTACCATAACGTATTTTCTCGGGAATGTCCTGAGGGAAGGCTTCGAGGAAATACGACTCAACCCATTCAGAGTAGATTTTTTAGGTGCCTTGCAGTGCTACAGGTTAGAGAGATTCCAAAGAATGATCTTTCCAATGGTTGGGATAATGAAGCAAAAGGCCAGACTCAAGCCAAACTGGGAAGTGGAAAAGATATTACGAATCCCATTAGCATCATTATTCAATCACAAAGATCATGCAAACTACAGACTCAGGGTAACAGGGGAATTCAGAGAAATCTTTGGCGAGGATTGGATCGATAATGAATGTTTCATCCACCGGAGAGAAGGCCGGCCGGATGAAATTCTGTGGGGAGCAACCTACAAGATCACCATGTCTTTTTTAAAGGCAGTCTTTGATTTTTATCCACCCGACAACAACATTCGTCCGGTTATCGAAGGGGAACTCTATCCTGATGTCTCTTGACAAAACAATAGGTTTTCATCTCAACTCCCATCATTTAACGGGGATTTCTTTATGACTGTGAAAAAGAAAACACCTCATAGAGACTTGAGTTACGTGAAGATGATGACATTTATTTCCTCAGTTATTCTTCTCACTGTTTCCGGATGTACAGCAGTCATCTCTGAAGGATTGAGGCAGGAAGTAGCTGAAGGAACAACCTTTCGTCAAGTCATGGAAAACCCTGATGCACATACAGGGAAGGTGATTATATGGAGTGGGGTTATTTTGAACGCAACAAATGTGAAAGAAGGAACCCTGATGGAAATACTCCAAAAACCAGCCAGTGACAACGGAAGACCCAGGGATATCGACTCATCCGAAGGAAGGTTCCTGGGTTTATATCCGGAATACCTGGATGTGGCTATTTATGGTTACGGCAGAGAAGTGACAGTGGGAGGTGAAATACAAGGAAAGAGGATCTTGCCACTTGGTGAGATAGAATATACATATCCGGTAATTTTTATCAAAGAGATACACCTTTGGTCGCATCGAAGAAGGGGGAGACCAAGTCCGCCTCCTTACAGGTATTATCCACGATGGTATTATCCTTATCCTTATCGGCAACTCAAGTAATGTGTATGTTCATTTCATTCATTTTCTTTGGGCTTGACTCTTGGTGAAAAGCAATGCGAAAATATGACTCCCTTTATACTGGCTGAATGCTTTTGAATTGGAGAACAGCGCCCATCCATAAATGGCTCTTTTCCGCAATCTCTGTGTCAGACTCAGATGTAAGGGCACGTAGCTACATACCCAATATATTCCTGCGGTTAAAATCTTCATCTTCATTGACCTTGCAGAAAATATCTCATTTCTGGATGGGCATTAGATTACATAAGGTCTTTATTACTCAAATAAAACTGTGAAGGTATGGTTATGAAAGGATATTTCTTGTTGATTATTGGGATAGTATTCTGCTTTTTAAGTATAACCGGACTCGCCGGTCTCAATGCTGCAGAACCTGTTTCCGTTTTCGTGAGTATCGTCCCACAGAAGTATTTTGTGGAAAGTATAGGCGGAAACCTGGTCGAGGTCTCAGTTATGGTCAAACCTGGCGTCAACCCTGCCACATATGAGCCGAAACCCAAACAGATGGTATCCCTCTCCAAAGCCAGGATTTATTTCGCCGTTGGAGTTCCCTTTGAAAAGTCATGGCTTGAACGGATTGCATCGACCAACACAGACATGCTGGTGGTGAATACTGGTGTCGGCATAAAAAAGAGATCCATGAGAGCCCATAATCACTACAATGGAAAGTCAAGACATTGTAAAGAAGAGAAAAAATACGGAATTCATCAAGAAATCAAGGATCCTCATATTTGGCTTTCTCCTCCTCTGGTCATTCTCCAGGCCAGAAATATTCTCCAGACTCTTGTGAAAATCGACCCAAATCACAGTACTGTTTATCAGTCGAATTACAGAAAATTCATAGACGAAATCGTCCAACTGGATGTGGAACTCATGACGCTCTTTGGGGAAATAAAGCAAGGGATAGAATTTATGGTTTTTCACCCCGCCTGGGGGTACTTTGCCCAGACATATGGTATAAAACAGGTTCCTGTTGAAATTGAAGGAAAAGAGCCCAAACCAGCTGAGCTAAAGAATCTCATCCAGTATGCAAAGGCAAAGAAAATTAAAGTGGTCTTTGTTCAACCCCAATTCTCAACACAGAGCGCTCAAACCATCGCAGGCGCAATACAGGGACATATCGTCGTTGCTAATCCACTCGCCCCTGATTGGGCGGATAACCTGCGAAGGGTTGCAACAATGTTCAAAGCAGCTCTGAAATAGTGTCCATGAAAACACCAATCATAGAAATCAAAAACCTGCGGTTTTCCTTCAACAGACATCCGGTACTCGTTGATGTGAACCTGACTGTTTTTTTGGGTGATTTTTTGGCTATTCTCGGTCCCAATGGGGGTGGGAAGAGCACACTTCTTAAACTGATGCTCGGTCTTTTAAAACCCGAACGTGGAACCATCCATGTCTTCGGACTCCCCCCTCGAAAGGTGGCCCATAGAATAGGGTATGTTCCCCAAGAAATGAATATCAACAAGAGTTTTCCAATAACTGTAATGGATATGGTGCTCATGGGAAGGCTCAGGCCCGGAACAGGGTGGTCTCGGTTTGGAAAGAGAGACAGAATGGCTGTGCACAAAGCCTTGGAACAAATGAATATACTGGATTGCAGAAATCTTCATATGGAAGAGCTTTCAGGGGGGCAGAGACAACGAGCATTCATAGCAAGGGCACTGGTTTCTGAACCTGATATACTTTTTTTGGATGAGCCCACATCAAGTGTGGATACAAAGGGGCAGGCAGAACTTTACGATTTATTGAAAGAACTCAATCAGACCGTGACCATCATCGTGGTCAGCCACGATCTGAGCATTATTTCCAGCTATGTGAAGTCGTTGGCATGTGTGAATCAAAACCTTATCTTTCATGACGCACCTGAGATAACAAAAGATATGCTTGCAATGGCATATCATTGCCCGGTCGAGCTTATAGCTCATGGAGTGCCTCATCGGGTTCTGCCGCACCATGATGAATAATATCCTGAAAAGAATGGATTAATGTCTGAACCAGTTTGAGCAAATTCGAAACTTGAAATATTAAATCCTCAAGAAATACCAATATTCCCAATTCAAAACAAAGCATATATCCGGTACTTGTCCATTAGTATCCCTTGTGTAGGGGCAATTCATGAATTGCCCCTACATGAAATACCTTGGTCATTCACCACAACCCTGCATAACTGCACAGGTCTAAGTTGTTCAGGTTGAGATATTCGGATTCATGATTTGAAGGTAAAGAAACTCCTTCTCATTTGACATAATCGCTATCCACATTAACGTTGCTTTGTAAAGGTTTAAACTGAGAGTGATTCATATGCTTGAGACCCTTCAATTCGAGTTTATGAGAAATGCCATGATAGCCGGCTTGCTGGTAAGTGTCACCTGCGGTGTAATGGGAAGCTTTGTGGTAGTGAATCGACTTGCATTTCTTTCAGGCGGGATTGCCCACGCGGCGTACGGTGGGATTGGTCTTGCATTTTTCTTTGGATTACATTACACGCTGAGCACGTTGAGTTTTTCCCTGTTGATCGCCCTATTAATGGCAGCCGTCACTTTGAAGTCTAAACAGCGGTCAGACACCATCATTGGGGTACTCTGGGCCATTGGAATGGCTTTAGGTGTGATCCTTCTCGATCTTACTCCTGGATACAATGTCGATTTGATGAGTTTTCTCTTTGGAAGCATTCTTGCCGTCCCACAATCGGATCTTTGGCTGATGTTTATCTTATGCGCTGTGATTATCTTCATTGTCGTCTTTTTATACAATGACCTTGTGGCTTTCTCCTACGATGAGCAGTTCGCTCGTGTAAGGGGTGTTTCTGTGCCCTTTCTCCATTTCCTACTGGTTTCAATGATCGCACTCTCAGTTGTGATGATTATCCGCGTTGTGGGATTGATCCTCGTTATCGCACTCCTCACTATTGCACCATACATTGCTGAAGGATATTCCACATCTCTCCGCAAGATGATCATAATCTCTATCCTGTTGAACTGCCTCTTCACCATGGTAGGGCTCTGGCTTTCCTACACTTTTAACCTGACCTCCGGCGCAACCATCATCATGGTCGCAGGCTGTTGCTTCTTTGTGTCTCTCATTGTGGAGCGTCTGAAGTATCGAAGCATTTCATAGCCCTCCGTGCTCTAATATTCAAAAAATGTGGAGTACACTTCTGCGGAATAAGATTTCTTGTTTCAATCAAAATGACACAGGAGAGTTGATGTGAATTGAAATGAGGTAGAACTGCCGCTATAATGTGCTTCATGCAGTATACTTACAACTGCAGCTCTCTTGATGTGTTTCTTTTGTGAGCAATTCCTGCTCATTCGGACAATCACATGATGGAATGAGCTTCCGGCCGGTTATTTTAGCCAGTTGGGATTTGAAGGCACGGTAGACAGGTTTGATGGATAAGGCAAGCAGGCTCAAAGCACCACATATCTGTGCCCATCCAGGGATCACTTCAGCTGCATGTCCTACCATAGCCTGAGCTGATATGTGAAACAGTGAGTAGATCTTATCCACAAACAGACCAAATAAGATTGAAAAGACGGCTATAGATAAAAGATAAAGGACAGTTGACCGTTTGCCCAGAATCTTCAATAAGACCGTCAATGATGTGACATTTGTGGCCGGTCCGGTGAGAAGAAAAACCAGGGCTGCTCCCGGGCTGACTCCGTTAAGAATCAGAGCCGCCGCAATGGGTGTGGATGCCGTTGCACAGATATACAGAGGTATGCCGACCGCCAGCATAATGATCATGGAGTGCACACCGCCGCCAAGGTGAGTGCTAAAAAAATCAGTCGGTATCAGTGTGGATATCAATCCTGCCAAAATCAAACCCAAAAGCAACCATAGAGCAATATCTCCCCACAGCTCCCCAAAGGCATATGTTAAC
>JAXHSZ010000536.1:0-12003 GCA_034190725.1 Thermodesulfobacteriota bacterium | reverse complement strand
TTATATGGAAAAACAACGAGTATATCGAAGATGAAAGAATCTCACTCCCTTCTGGTTCTATCATATACGGTTTTAATCTGGCTGATCTCGAAAAGGATGGCGAAGAAGAGATCATCTTGATAGACAACAACGATTATCTCAAAGTTTTCTCTGATAAAGGAGAACTGCTGTGGAAGAGTGATGACATATATGGTGGAACAATGAACTTCATAATAAAATATCCAGAAGGATCGGAACCCAATCAATATACAGAAGATCTTGAAACCAGATTATATATGCAAAACAGGGTGCTGATTTATAATCATAGTGGAGAAAATAGGATTGTTGTCATAAAGAATATCCCTAGTGCAGGAAAGTTATTTGAAAGGATTAGGGTGTATGGAAAAAGCGAGGTCTACAGGTTCGTCTGGGATGGACTTGGTTTGTCGGAGAATTGGAAGACGCAAAAGATCCATGGATATATTGCTGATTTTCAGATAAAAGATATGGACAATGATGAAGTGGATGAATTGGTTGTCGGTATTGTCAAAATATCCCTGAAATCTATATTTGGAAGTGCCAAGAGTTATGTCCTGGCATACGATTTTAATGACTGATGGGAAATCTATAGATTGACTAATATGAGATAATGATGTATTCTTTGTAAAACAAAAAGGCGGTGTAGCTCAGTTGGTTAGAGCATGCGGCTCATATCCGCAGTGTCCGGGGTTCGAATCCCTGCACCGCCACCAATGATTCATCAATGCTTTTACCTCATTTGTGCGATTTTATCTGTCACGAGAGGTTGTATTATACTCTGTTTTTCACCGAAAATAATGAGCCAACGCCCATGATGCATTGTCCATTTCCATCCAACCATTTCCTTTAAATCTGCCCTCTCAATTTTGCCCAAATTATCCCTAGATATTCATAAAAAGCTCTTTCTGCTTTACCAAGCGAGCCGGCATCTGGAAAAAATAGACCGGGGTTTAATCTGGGCTTTTTTAGGACGAAATGCCTGGTAGGAGCTGGAATTGGTTCCATCCCATGTTTTTTGAATAGAGCCATGGCTCTCGGCATGTGGGAAGCTGAAGTAACCAATACAAATTGACTTTCCTCAACCATCGACTTCAGGAGAAGAGCTTGGTCCTTTGTATCTCTGGATTCTGATTCAATAATTATATCGTCTCCATCCACTCCAATGGCTTTTGCCACTTTAGCCATGACTTTTGCCACAGGAACTGGATCAAAGGTACTTCCACCTGATAAGATAAGCTTACTTCCCGGATTTTCTCGATATATTCTAATTCCTTCTATAAGTCGTACCAGTGATGAGGTATCTATTTGGCTTGTTATGGGGATTTTAGGATCAGACATATGGCCTGAACCGAGTATTACAATTAATTTCACCCGATATGGAGATCCTGGCTGGGAATCTTCACCAGAGTTCCGATGCATGTACATATTGTATTGATGTTCAAGGGGAGCAAGAATAGTATTTGATATTGGATCAAAGCTGAGCAATGCAAGGATACATATACCGGTGGAAGACAATATCTTTCCTGCCTTTTGTTTCCTTGTGAACCAAAGGAGAAACAATCCGGTGAGTGAGATCAATAGGATCAAAGGCATTGGAAAGAAAAAAGGGGCGATTATCTTTTTAAAAAGAAGCATTGTTTTACTCCGGTTAAAATGAATGGTCAGGACGATAAGTGATGAAAAAGGATATATGATAAAGGAACTTATTTCTGGAACACCAATCCATCATTTCTGAGGTTTCTCTTTTTTTGATTAGCATATTGATTCAACACAGTCAATATCAAGGGCGAGTATATTTCATCTCAGTAGGGCTAAAGTATCCTCATCGAAAAAACAGCACATATGGCTTTCAGGAAGTTTCATCTTATTTGTCAATAACCTACGCTGGATTACTAAGAATTTGCGAATGAGAATTCCAAGAAAAGACATCTTCTTATTGATTTAATGTTATTTATCTGATATGAGAAAATATTCATTTATTAGAAGCAGTTTGACTTTGAAAGGACAAGTATAGATTTGTTCTTTCAAGGAGGAGGAAGCGAGAAAGGAGAACCGGATGAGAAAAGTATCTTATTTTATTCTGATATGTATATTCTATTTCATAACTTCTCCGGTCGTAACCGAAGGAGCAGAACAACTGACTCTGGAGAAAAGTGTAGAAATTGCATTGGCAAAAAATCCCGCCATATATGCAGCAATAGAAGGTGTGAAGGGAGCACAGTACAACAAAAAATCTGCATTCTCTGGTTTCCTGCCGAAATTGAGTACATCATATAGTTACACACGACTCAATGAGGAAGAATCCTTTGACTTAGGTCTGGTCAGTTTTACGGTAGTGGATAAAGAATCATATGAGTTTTCCTTGACTTTGGAACAGCCCATTTATGCAGGAAGGGCACTGGTGAATACCTATAAAAGATCTAAAATCGGTGTTGAGATCGCAAGGATGAGGGAAGAACAGGCAAGGCAAGACATTGTCCTGCAGGTTAAGGAGGCATACTTTGGTATTCTTAAAGCAGAAAAAATCAAGGAAGTTGCCGAACAAGCTGTGAAACAGATAGAGTCACAAGTACGAAGGGCAAAAGAGTTCTACAATGCAGAAATGATACCCAAGAATGATCTATTGCAGACAGAGGTTCAATTGGCCCAGGCAAAACAGGATCTGATCAAGGCAAAAAATGGGATAGATATTGCTAAATCTATTTTTAATACAATACTCAGACGAGGTATTGGAGAGGACGTTGAGGTTGAAGATATCCTCAAGTACGAACCCGTAGCTTGGGAATTGGAGGAAAGTATCTCAATTGCACTGAAAGAGCGTCCGGAATTGAAAGAACTGGATCTTAATATTGAAGAAGCAGAGAAAGTTGTAGATTTGACAAAGAGTGATTACCACCCAAACATATATGTGGCAGGGAGTTATCAGAAAGAAGGAGAAACAGCCTCTGTGGATGAAGAGGATGGCTGGGCAATAATGGCTGTTGCTGAATGGACATTTTGGGAATGGGGCAAAACCGCTCACAAGGTGAATGAGAGCAAAACAGGCCTGGCCATTGTTAAATATGCAAAGGAACAGATGAAGGATAAGGTCACCCTAGAAGTAAAGGAATCGTACCTTAACATTAAGGAAGCAGAGAAGAATATCCTTGTGGCCGAAAAGGCAATTGAACAAGCTGAAGAAAATTTCAGGATTAATGAAGAGAGGTATAAGGAGCAGATAGCCACATCCACAGAAGTTTTGGATGCTCAAACGCTCCTTACTCAGACCAGAACGAACTACTATAATGCCCTTAATGACTATAACATTGCCAAGGCAAGGTTGGAACGGGCTATTGGAGTAGGCTATTTGAAAGAATGAAGTATTGAAGAAATTCAGGAGGAGAGAGATGAAAAAGAAGGTTGGTCTATTTTTTATGATAATTTCATTCCTGTTTTCTGTCAGTTGCAATAGAGATAAAAGTCAACATGTACTCGAAAAGGAAAAGAGCACAAGAATTGTACCTGTCGAGGCTATGAATGTGAAGAAGGGAGATATTGTCTCTTATCTGTCTGTCACTGGGACTATTTATCCTTTTCAAGAAGCAAACATAGGGCCGAGAATTTCGGGAAGGATTAAGAGATTATTTGCAGATGAAGGTGATTATATAGATGAAAATCAGAAACTTATCATGCTTGAACAGAAGAGTTTGATTATTGCACATCAGCAAGCAGAGGCCGCTTTGGAGACCGCGCGAGCATCCCTGGAGAGGTTACTGGCTGGTACCAGAGAAGAAGAGGTAAAACGTGCAGAAGCTGCCTTTGCGATGGCTGAAGCAAATCTCAATAATGCACGTTTGGAGTTCAATCGCTATAAGAAGCTCTATGAAAAACATACTGTTGCAAAAAAAGCATATGATACTGCTTCTACACAGTATAAGGTTGCATTGGCAGGGTTAGAGAAAGCCAGAGAAGGGCTCAGAATGGCCAGAAAAGGGCCAACCAAAGAGGATATACAGGTTGCCCAGTCACAGGTGAAACAGGCAGAAGTAAATGTAAAAATGGCGAAACAAACGCTTGAAGACTCAGTCACGAAAGCTCCATTCTCCGGATTTATTGTCAGGAAATTCAAGAATGAGGGGGAATGTGTGACTGCAACTCCTGCCACTTCGGTTCTGAAGATAGCAGATATTAGTAAAGTAAAGGTTGAGGTCAAGATCCCTGAGAATGAAATAGGGAGAATAAGAAAGGATAATAGGGCGGAAGTAAGGGTTGATGCCTTTCCAGAAAAATCATTTATCGGTAAGGTAGTTATGGTCAATCCATCTGTAGATCCTGTAAGCAGAACATTTAAAACAAAGATTGAAATATCAAATAAAGAAGGTTTGTTGAAAGGTGGGATGTTTGCACGGGTACATATAGCTGTTGATGTGCACAGAGGAGTTATTATTATCTCTCGTGATGCAATAATTGAAGCGGGCGACTATAAGTTTGCCTTTGTTATTAATAGCGGCGTTGCTCACAAAAAGAGGATAGTAACAGGATTAAATCAGGATGACAATATTGAAGTAAAAAGCGGCCTCAATGAAGGAGAGGTCGTAGTCATTGCAGGTCAATATGATTTAAAAGATGGGACCAGTGTAAAGATTGTCAAAGGTGAGATGAAAACTGCAGAACAAGATTATTAGCTAGTGTCCATCCATAAATGGCTATTTTCCGCAATCTCTGCGTCAGACTCAGATTTTAATCCTCAAAGTACCCAATGTCTTCCTGCGGTTAAAATCTTCTTCTTCCTTGACCTTGTAAAAAATATCTCATTTCTGGATGGGCACTAGCTAGGAGTAATGAAGGTATATTGGCAAGCGTTAAGAATGAATAATCAGTTTAAACATGATTTCTCAACTGCAGGGCAATCGGGTGTGGGTTCAGATAGGTCTGTTGCATGAGATAGGATTGTTGGTACTTTCTGACATAATGATTGACAATTGTGATCGGAACAATCAGCGGCACAAAACCGTCGTAGTATCGATTGATGATCTCGAGCAGCTCTTGCTTTTCATCTGGGGACAGTTGTCTTTTGAAGTAGCCCATAATATGCTGCAAGACATTCGTGTTCTTTTTTACCGTGGATTTGAGTTGAAGAGCTTCGGTTAATAATCCTTCGTACTGTTCGTAAAGGTCATTTACATGCATTTCCTTGCCTCGCGCCACAAGCTTTCCCATTTCTCTGTAATGTTTCGGACTATGAGAGAGTAAAAGGAGTTTTTGTGTTGTGTGAAAATTAACAAGATTTCCAATAGTTATCTCCATGGACAACGTTTCTCTCCAGAGTTTCAAAGTGAAAATGCGCTCTACGAAATTTTCTCTCAGTCGCAAGTCATGTAATCGACCATCTTCTTCAACGGGAGTACGGGGAAAATGTTTTATGAATATATCTGCAAAGATGCCTCTCCCTTTCTTTTCCGGGACTCCGTTCTCATTGTAGACCTTGACCCTCTCCATACCACTACTGGGAGATTTGCTTTTAAAGATGAAACCACAAAGATTTTCCTTTCCCAGTTGTTTGGCCCTCTCTTCGGCCCACACAGTCATCCGATCGGTGAAGTCTTCTTTGGTGCGAACTGTGACAAGACGGGGGGACTCCCATCCCCCCTCCAAATGAAAGGGCTCCCTGGGGACGCTGAAGCCACACTCCACTTCCGGGCACACAGGCACGTATTTGACATACTGGCCAAGCGTATCAGAGAGAAAATGATCCAACTTGTGACCTCCGTCGTATCGCACCTTGTGTCCCAATAAACAAGAACTTATCCCCAGTTTAATTTCATCCGTCATGGGAATTTTCCCTCTTAGATGGAGTTGACCCATCCCCATTAATATGTTAATAAAACATATGGTTAAAACATCATATAAGAACAGGAGACCCGAAAAATGCTGGAAAAGATGAAATCGCTGCTGCGAAAAAAAGACATGTGCGTTCTGGCCACCACCTCAGGCGGCAAACCTCATTGTTCCCTTATGGCCTATGCCGTGGACGAAAATTGCAGTGAGATCTATATGGTGACCCACAGAAAGACAAAGAAATACGAGAACGTCCTAGAGAATCCCTCTGTCAGTCTCTTGGTCGATACGCGAGAGCAAGAAGACCGCTCTAAGGCACAGGCACTGACAGTGGAAGGCGTCTTTAATAGAGTAGAAGATCCACATGAAAGAAAACTCATAATAGACAGGCTTCTCTCGATGCACCCCCATCTACAGGAATTTCTACATCACTCCGACTCAGATATCCTTCGTATCAAGATCGCGTCCTTCCTGTTGCTTGACGGCATCACTGAAGCTCACTTTGAAGCCGTATAGCCGGAATCATTCACCGGCTCCAATGAGGGGCAGTTCCTTGTCAACCTTAAAAACAACCAGGAACTTTGCTCCTTTTTGAATCTCTTCTTCTTTTTGATAACTTCTTCGTCGAATTGAATGGAGAAGCTCGGTCTCCCCTTCCTCTCTGACTTTTGTCAGGAAAAGCCTTTTCCCTTTGTATCCTTCTCCTTCCTCAATAAAGAGATATGCTGCATGGGGATTGGACTGAAGATTATGATGAGTTAACCGGTCATGCATAATAAAGGCGACGCTCCCGTCTTCAAGTACATGGGGACGTGCGTACACTGCGGCATCCACCTTGCCTTCACTGTCTGCCGTTGCAAGAACTCCGACACCATTCCTGTCCTCAAAGTAGTTTTTCATGTCCATTTCAACCTCCTTCTTTTTATGGTTACTGTTACATCCTATTCCTTTATGGCAATAACGGGTGACTGTAAATTATCTTAGTCCGAAGATGCTCTCATATTCCGTTGACGACCTCACGGTTAGTCGCTGGTCTTTTCATCAGGTGATTGACACTCACCAACCGGTTCCTGTGTGAAATGTTCAGGTCCCGATGTGATGGATCTTCCAATGGAACGAGCTATGGATCGAAGCATCCCTCTGTAGATCCAATGATGAAAAGGCAGAAATACATACCAATATATGATTCCCATAAGGCCCTTGGGAAGAAAGCGGGAGAGCTGTTGCAGTTCCGTCTCACCGTTGTTCGATTTCACGATTCGAAACTCTAATGTCGCGTCCCCTGGGAGTTTCATTTCGGCCACAAGAAGCAAACGATGTGGCGGCTCCACTTCCAGAACACGCCAGAAGTCCAAGGCATCCCCCACCTGCAGTTGGGAGGGATGTCGCCTTCCTCTCCTGAGACCAATCCCCCCGAAAAGACGATCCGTAAATCCCCGCAGAGACCACAATGCATTCCCGAAATACCAACCATTTTCTCCACCTATCTGCGAGATGGGCGACCAGACTTCTTCAGGTTTTGCCTTGAGACCTATCCTGTAATGGCATCCTAAAAGGGTGCCGCCTGCGTATGTTGCGTCACCTGTATATGTCCATTCGGGTGTCTCCAGTGCTCCTGCATCCGACCAGCATGTGTCCACCCTTTCCTGTTCGATCCGTTGCAGAGCCAGACGGATCGTCTCTCTACATGAAAGAAGATCCTGCGGAATGATAGACCGAATTTTGTTGTCTTTACAGATAACCGGATTTCGAAGACCTTCTGTCAAGGGCATGGCTAATGATGCCGGCACAGGCGTAATGAGATGTATCCAATAGGCGCTCAAATGGGGGGTAAGTACTGGAACAGGGATAATACGACGTTTTGGAAGGCCTGCCTCCTCAGCATAGATCTCCATGAGTCTTCTGTATGAGAGGACATCATGTCCTCCTATGTCAAATGTTTGCCCCAGTACCTCATCATGTTCAAGGCATCCCTGAAGATAATTCAAAACATTGCTGATTGAAATGGGCTGACACGGCGTGTCCACCCAGCGGGGTGTCAGCATTACAGGAAGACGATCCACCAGATACCTGAGAATTTCGAAAGAAGCCCCGCCGGACCCTAAAATCATTGCCGCTCGAAGAAATGTCGTGGGGACAGTCCCTGACTGAAGTATTTCAGCGACTTCATGCCTTGAACGCAAATGTTTACTCAGGGAATCCCCTTTCACATCGCCAAGACCTCCCAGATATACGATCCTCTCTAAACCCGTTTCCTCAGCGGCCCATGCCATATTTTTTGCCGCCTGTCTATCGGCCTCTGCAAAGTCCCGCTGTTGAGGATTCATGGAATGAACCAGATAAAATGCAGCCCTGCAACCCCCGACCGCCTTCTTCAACGAACCCGGATCGAGAACATCCCCTTTGACAAGTTCAATCCGGGAGCTTTGGGCCCAGGGACGGGCCTGAAGTTTTGCAATGGATCTCCCCATTGTTCTGACTCGATACCCAGACTGCAAAAGCTTTGAAATAAGACGACCACCAACGTAACCTGTTGCCCCTGTCACTAAAACAGTCTCTTCAGACATGACGTGCTCCCTCTTGAACGGACGTTGAAGTAACTTCTCAAAAAGTCCGGGAATATGCTGTAATTCACCGGGGAGCTTTCATTCTCTCCCATGTGAATTTTGTGTGCATTCATGGCACTCGGTCAGAATTGAGAAAACTCGGGCTGTCGCTCTCAAACATTTCAACCTGTTCGGTTAATCAGACCTGAAGAAATATAGTAGGCTGCTTGCTTCGTTTGATTCTTATACCTAAATTGAGCGATTCTTTCCGTCACGAGAGGACGTAGCTTGCTGAATATGGAGAAAAAAACACTTCGAAGCGGACGAAAGTGAAGCCAACCCTTCAGTGAGTTCGGTTCGAAGTGTTTTTTACTTCAGATTCAGTGAGATACGGCCTCGCAGTAGGAAATAATCGCTCAGTTTAGGTTATATAGTGTCTGAACGAAAACACCCCGCAAGTATCCAAAAAAGATACGAGGGTGTAATCTGGAAATCTATGGCAAAAGGCTGACAGCTCGAAACCATGATTCGAAAGATGAGATTTGAAAGACCCGGAATACCAGGTACTTTGTCTATGACAGCCCAGTATCGTGGATGACCCGCTTTACCTTTTTTACATATGACTGAATATCGCATTTTCTCTCAAGGCCGGATGAGGCCATGTAACGGACCGACCCAAAAATAGGGCGGTTCTTCCACGGTCTGTCATGAAGGCCGAAAATCCAGGCAACGCCGGCGTAGGAATTGGGATCTCGTCCATCGAGAAAATATTTATTGTTAAGAAATAACGCAGTCCTAAAGGCCTGTTCCGGATTCCGTGACCATTCCAGTATCTTCTTTCCCCAGTACATACGCATATAATTGTGCATGAAACCCGTATGCTTCATCTCAAGCATAGCAGCATTCCAGTAATCATCATGAGTCTCGGCAACTTCCAGCTCTTCAATATCATATACGTATTCACGCGTGTCACTTTGATGCTGTTGCAAAGTTTTCCTGGCCCAATCCGGTACGGCATGAAAGGAATCATAGTGTGGTGTATGGTGGACAAAATTGGCGGCCAATTCTCTCTGGACCAGCAACTCATCCAGAAACGCTTCCTTGGCCTCCTTGCAGGCCGAATCTGCCTTTTCTATCTCCATGGCAATATAAAGAGGTGATATCTGCCCAAAATGCAGGTACATACTCATATGGGAAATATCGTCGGTTTGGGGTTGATTGCGGTTTATATGATATTGAGGAAGTCCACCCTCAATGAAATCCTTCAAGGTTTTTTCGGCCTCTAAGGAGCCACCCCTGAACAGATCACTCACAGCATGCACATCCCGATTGATGTTCATTTCGTTGAGGAGTACATCGATATTACTCAAATCAAGACCGTGCACGTCAATATTAAGGGAAGGGGTTTTGATGATGGTGTATTGAAAATCTCTCAAATATTCTCCGGAGAGCTTTCTTATTTTCGGACGGATCGTACGGGCTGCGTATTCAGCCTTGCTTGAAACCGCTTCCACAGGGACTATCAGGTCACTTTCGATCTGGAACACGGGGCACGAGGCCTTTTGGGCCAGTTTTTTTCTCCACTCCTTCTGATGACCCAGATATCCTCTGTCACATACAAAGAGAGATGCTCCCTGCGCAAGCTGTAATGCCACTTGAGCAGGTTCCCCCTTTTGCACCACCATCTTGATTCCGCGGTCCGCAAGGGACATTTGGGTCTGCTGAAGACCTTCCAGAAGAAAAGTGAAATGACGCAGATTGGCATCTGGATACTGATCAGTCAACGCAAAAACAACCAACAATGGTTGAGACATACGATTCGCTTGTTGTACGGAGAATTCCAACGTATGATTATATTCAGCCCTTTGGGATTGCTGCATCCAGTAAAGCACATAATCACCGGATCCGGTATGAATTTTGTTAAGTTTTGTAATTCGATTCCGATGAATATCCGTGGACATAGTGGCTTTCGACCCGTGTATTCGAATGAGTGAAGTAAAATTATTCCTTTACTATAATACCTGTGCTCTGGAAAGTCCAGATGGATCGAACTGTTCCAAACAGAAGATACGATATTTCATCGTGAACCGCATTGTTCAGGAATCTCTTATATTATTTGGAATTACAAATACTTACCTGTGTATGGTTCATGATCAAAGGTTGATAAAGAAGCAGACGAAGAGGAAGTCTACATTTTCCACAACCGTACTTGAGCTGGCAACCAACAATAGTAAACCACAAGCGGATGACTGCACATTTCAGTTGCAAGGCTTTCAATTTCGGGGTACCATTTTAAGACTTTGCCGTAGAGAATTCATGACTGAGGTGAAAGCAGATTGTCAAGACTCCCTAAAGACCAACGAGAAGGAATACAAAAAAAACTCTTGAAATGGTTTCAGGAGAATCAGAGACCCCTCCCCTGGAGGCAGGACTACTCACCATATTCTATTTGGATCTCTGAGATCATGCTTCAACAAACTCAAATGAAGAGAGTAGTAGATACCTTTCAGCGATTTACACATAGGTTTCCCACCATAGGGTCATTGGCCTCAGCATCGAGAGAAGAGATTCTCAAATACTGGGAAGGGATGGGATATTATTCCCGTGTAAAATACATTCACGAAACAGCAAAGATCCTTGATCGTGACTATGATGGGGAGTTTCCAAAAGACCATGAAACACTTCTCTCTCTTCCGGGGATCGGCCCTTACACAGCCGGGGCAATAATGAGCATCGCATTCAATGAGGATTTCCCGTTAGTGGACGGAAATGTGGAACGTGTCTTTGCACGTCTCTTCAACATACAAAAACCCGTCAAAGAGAGGGAAAGTCAGACTTTTATCTGGGCAATGGCAGAGGCCCTCATACCGAAAGGACAGACAAGGAGTTTCAACCAAGCCCTCATGGAATTGGGGGCGACCGTGTGTCTGCCGAAGAGGGCAGGTTGCGCCGGATGTCCTGTAAAAGAAGACTGCAAGAGTCTTCATTTAGGGAAAGTGGGTGAAATCCCCGTTCCGGGAAAGCAAAAAAAAACAACCCCTCGTATTACTGTATTGGGTGTTTTATCTCATCAGGGGACGATTCTAATACGGAAGCGTCCCCCATCGGGATTGATGCCTGATTTATGGGAATTCCCCGGAACCGAGGTGAAGCGAGAAGAGACTCCGGAGGATGCACTTGCACGAGAATTCAAGAGGAAATTCGGATTCAACATTTTCTGCGTCGATAAGATCGGTGTCATCCGACATCACTATACTTCGTTTAAAGTGACCCTCCATTCTTTTCTCTGCCGGTCACAACACAACCCGGGTATTTCAATTCCACTGATATGGCCGAATACACGTTGGGTGAGAGTCGGTGAACTCGATGAATTACCTTTTCCCAGCTCAAATCGCAAGTTGATAAAGGTCATCGGAAAGGAGAAGTTTCGCTCTCAATTATTATAACCCGAGTTGAACGATTCTTCCCGTCACAAGAGGCTGTAGATTGCTAAATAGTGCCTGAACGAAAACTAGGATTTTTCGTCAAGGTCAAGGAAGATCAAAATTTTAACCGCAGGAATATATTGAATATTTTGAGGATTAAAATTTTTATCTGACGCAGAGATTGACGGAAAAGACAG
>JAXHSZ010000535.1:0-6095 GCA_034190725.1 Thermodesulfobacteriota bacterium | reverse complement strand
TTTTCAGATTTGCCCGGCCCACTTCCAATGGAAGTCAGGGTGGCTCTCATATTATTGTCTGTAATGGCTGTCCTGCCCTGAGAACTGTCATTGTGAAGATACACCACGTAAGATCCATCTCCGAATGATAGGGATACCAATGGATTATCGTCACCTGGATTCACATAACTCCCCAATAGCCCATCAATGGAAGCCGCGGTGGCAAGCTCATCAGAAAAATTGTATGGGTTGCCGCTCGAAGCATTTATGAATCCAAGACGAAATATGGCATGATTTATCCCCGCTTCGGCAATATGAAAAGTCTTTGCATTGGACAAGCTATTGGTTGCTATTTTTATATCTGTAGTGGAGGTAAAGATCCCCGCAAGGCCAAGAAGGCAGATAAGAGTCAAAAACAGAATAGACACGATCAATGCTATGCCTTTTTCATTCTTTGGTATCATTACAATTACATTCATCTTTGCAGATTCTTATTGCTTTTACTTCAAGTTTCTCGCTATCACGTGACAATCTAATGTTATCCTGTGATAACCATCTCCACTCCAATCTCTGTCTTTCTTTTCCGTTCTCACAGTCATCGAGATATTCACGATAGGTTTTATGAAAGTAACTTGTAAGTCCTCCACATTCATTGCAATCTCCTGAGCGCCGCTGCCCATGTTCTCATTACACCTCAGAGAATTATCATGAATAGAGTACCTCACCCTCTTGACCAAATAAACATTGGTGTTCGCAGGATACCCGTTTGCCAGGCCCTGATTTCCGCTTTGAGTGGGATCCGTATCAATGGTTAAAACCGACCCGGAAATGGAAATGACTTTTACATTCTCTCTTTCTCCGATAAAGATATCCCTCTTGGTTGTTGTATTGAATCTCTTCACCTCTTGAGAATGGAGAGTTATAGTGGTTGCGCCCTGAGAAGCTCCATTTGACAGTGTGCCGGTGGGGGGATCGATGCACCCGATGATTTCAAAGCTGTCCGGTTCCCCTGTACCCCCATCTGTGACCTGTATGCCTGTATAGTGAATACCAGAAGTCCCGTTAATAGTAGTCCAGGAGGGTTGGCCAAATCCTGCCATACGAATGTCCCTTGATACAATGTTCATGGCAACCCTTCCATTCTGCTGCATGTCTGTAATCTGCTCTTGTACTGTAAATGTTCTGATTTGAGAGATATAAAGGCTATAAATGGATACCATAAGGATACCAACCACACCAAGGGTTACTATCGTCTCAACAAGTGTAAAGCCTGATTCATCCTTGCCCATATAACTCTCTGTGCCTGTTGACAACAGTTCACAGGTGTCAGGTATCAGGGAATTCAACTGGCCTGTCATTGTAAAGAGTAGCGTGACATGATATTCTCACATCGGTAGATAAACCGCCTTGCTCCTCTCACAATAATCATTTAAAAAGCCCTTCCGACACCTGTTCCCTCATCTCCGTGAACTGTTACACCTATTATTTATCCTACTTCATTATGATGGTTGAAAGTGTGACAAAGTGGTTTTTGGAGCCTTTCCATCCCACAATAACGGAAACAGTCTTCATGCCTGGGGCAGGAGTGTCTTGCGCTACATTCCAGACCCTCTGCTGGGACATTCTTATATTGACACTATGATTCGTCGCATCATCCGGATAGTCATCCGTGTGATCGGGATTTGTGAAAAGAGTAATGTCTGAATCGATATTTGTATAAAAATCAGAGGAATCACCATCACTGTCATCCAGTTGCGGATCAGTATAAGACAGACTTTTCAATTCCTCCAACTTATCTTCGGCAAGTACTGTCGCCCTGGTGATCTTGCTTCCAAGGGTATTTCCCCGTATTACATGCGTGGTCATCTCTGCAAGAGCCAGCAGACCGATCGATAGAATTGCCAGAGCAACCAATACTTCAAGCAATGTAAACCCATTGTTGTCCTTCCGTCTTTTAAATGGTATTGCCTCCATTTCTATCTCCAGGGACCCTGAGAATCACCGCAATCTTGTGCTGAAGCATCATATCGCCACACTTTCACTCTGCCGGTTGTATTCACACTGACTGCCTTCCATCTCTGAGTCCATTGTGCATTATCCTCGTCATCGGAAATGGGAATTATATAGATCGATCCTCCAAAACCCTTCGGCGTACCGTCCGACTGAAAAGACAACGTGCTGCCCCCTCCGGGAAGATGAATACCATCGGCTTTGATTGTCCCTCCGCAGGAAGTTCTTTTAATTCCATCCAGCGCTCTGCCGAATCTGATTCCCTTTGGAAGCGTTATGGGGCTCTTCCAAGCAACAGTATACTCATTATTTGCAGAATTAAACGCAATCACACAGTCTGTTTTCTTTGCGACCGCCTTCAAACGGGCAAGCTGCATCTCTGATGCAAGGTTTCTTGCTGCTGCATTTACTCTGAAAGCAGGCACCCATCGTATTATATTAGGAAGAGCAATTGTAGCAAACAAGCCCAAAATTGCTATGGCGACGATCAACTCAGTAATGGTAAATCCTCTTTTGTGGTTCAATCCCCTTCGCATACGAACCTCCTACAATTGAGACGTGTGAAGGATCAATGGTTCATATTGAATCTAAGTTGAGTGATCCTTTCCTACTGCGAGGCTGTATCTTACTGAGTCTGAAGCAAAAAAATGTTTCGAATCGAACTCACTGAAGGGTTGACTTCACTTTCGTCCAATTCGTATCGCTTTTTACTCCATATTCAGCAACCTACAACCTCTCGTGACGGAAAGAATCGCTCAACTGAGGTTGAAGATAATCGTAAAATATTATCAAATATCAACGTATTTCTCAACATATTAATTGATATTAAAAAAGACAATAACGAATTGAATAGTGGTTTTATTACGAAGAAGTGTTTGCAGAATGGGGGAGTTTTTGAATTTCGGGTTCAGGTGTCAGTATTCAGGTTTCAGATCTTTTTCCGGTTCCTGACACCTGCAACCCAACGCCCGGCACTTAAACCTGGAGTAATGTCAATTTAAAGTGTAAACTCCTTTTATGTCGATATGAAGAATTCCCGGAAGAAGACACAATGGGGGAACACCAATATACTTCATTCCATATTTGCAACTCTCATTACTTCTGTGTATGTGGTGAGACCCTTTATCATATTCCTTACACCGTTTGTTCGCAGTGTAATCATGCCTTCTCCAAGGGCCACTTTCTTCATGGTGTCCATGTCACTTTTATTATTTATCAATCGTCGGATCTTCGGTGTGACGTCCAATACTTCAAAGATGCCTGTCCTTCCAAGATAACCGGTTCCTCTGCATTCACGACAGCCATTGCCCCTCTTCAAATGAATCTCACCCTTGTTTCTCAAAAAGGGTCCCAGTGTCGGCATATCTTCTGTGTTTACGGTAACAGTTTCTTGACAATGTGGACAGATTTTACGAACCAGTCTCTGAGCCAGAACACCAATCAGGGTAGAGTTGATCAAAAAAGGTTCGATCCCCAAATCCATCAGGCGGTTAATGGAAGACACTGCATCGTTGGTATGTAATGTGGAGAGGACAAGGTGACCTGTTAATGCTGATTGAACTGCATTTTCTGCTGTTTCATAGTCCCTTATCTCTCCTATCATGATGATGTCCGGGTCCTGGCGAAGGATATTTCTCAATGTATTGGCAAAGGTGATTCCCACCTGCGGCTGAACGGCAATCTGGTTAAACTCTTCATGAACCATCTCAATAGGTTCTTCAATGGTTACAATATTCTTTTCCTGTGAGGACAAATATCTCAATGCAGAATAAAGAGTCGTTGTCTTTCCGCTTCCCGTAGGACCTGTGACCAATATGATTCCATGAGATTTTTCAAGAAAAGACCGGAAAGAGATCAATTCTCCAGGGAAAAAGCCAAGTCCTCCCAGATCCTGAAACAGAACATCAGGATCCATGATCCGAAGAACAGCCTTTTCGCCGAACGCTACCGGAACTGTGGAAACTCGGATCTCCACTTCTTTCTCCTTTTGTTCTGCTTTGATCCGGCCATCCTGGGGTCGCCTCTTTTCTGCAATATCAAGCCTTGCCAGTGTCTTTACCCGAGAGATGATCGCCGAGTGGACGATCTTGGGGAGTGCATAAACAGGGTGCAGTACACCATCAATCCTCAATCGGACGATACTCTTTTCTCTCTTGGGTTCGATATGAATATCACTTGCCCTTTGTTCGAATGCATAGTTGAGTAGGTAGTTTACAGCGTTCTTTATATGTGCATCAGTATACTGGATATCAGTGGTGGATTTCAGTTTTACATATTGCTCCAGATTTCCCAAATCCGTGGTTGGAGTTATCAGCTCTTTTTCAGCTTCTATGATGGATGATTTAAATCCATAAAACTCATTTATTATCTTCAGGATATCAGTCTTCGTACTCATTACGGGACTGACTTTCAGGCCGTTCACAACCCTCTGGATATCATCAATGACCTGACCATTTGTCGGATCGAACATGGCCACTTTCAACTCCCCATCCTGTAGGGAGATGGGAATAGCCAAGTTCTTCGTGGCAAATGGTTTTGGTATGGTTCGTGTCACCACTTCCAGATCCAGCTCTAATGGATCGATCTTCTTAAAGGGAAAATTCATTTTGCCGGCAATAGCTTCTACGATTCTTTCTTCTGTCAGAAGCTCCTTCTTCTCATTTTTTCCATTTGTGGTCATAAGTTTCAGAGAAGAAATAATCTCCACCGGCCCGATCCCATAGAGCGGCCCGTCTCCACTCACAACCGGATTCCCTTTAATCTCCTGGAGTGTCTTCAGTTTTTTCCTCTGTCTTTCCTGGTTTTTCAGGATAACCTCTCTCTGTTCCTCAGATATCAACATCTGTTCCAGAAGGATCTGGCATACATAATCGATGGTCATGTTACCTGCCACGGTTGTTTTACCTCTTTATGGGACATATTTATTTCTTTTCATCTCATTGTATCGGCATAACCTGAATGAACCTTAAGATTCATTCATCGTTCATTCCGGAACCTCTTGTGACCGACCAATAAAAAAAGGCTCGTTTAAAAACGAGCCTTACACAACAGAATTCCTCAAATTCAAATATATCGTTGAAGCTAATGAGAATCTATTGAAAATTCATTATACCATGTTTCAGAGTATTACCTTGGTTCGTTTCCGTATCCGGCAGGACCCACCGGCACGAAGGTGACGCTTTCAATTGTAGATACGGCATTGGCCTGGTCCGGGCTGAAGGAATCAATCCTAGTGATCATTCCCCGCCATTTTGCAGAATAGCCGGGCAACTCCATGATGGCGCTCCCATCAAGAATAGAGATGTCTGTTTCGTACATACCGGACTTCTCTCGTATCTCTGTTGGCACATCCGATCTTCTGTTAAAGAGCATCCAGCCTGTGACTCCGAATACACCGGACTCTGCCGAAAGCGATGAAGTCAGCGCTCTTCTCAATGATCCCACTGATTTGATCTGAAGACTGCTTCGGTTCAGGATGCCAGCTCCCATCATGGCCATTATGGCAAGAAGACACAATGCAATAACAAGGGCTGTTCCTTTTTCTCCTTTCACACAACTCAAACATTTCTCATAGAACTTCATAATCCTCACCTCTTGTTTCTCGGAACCACATCTATTGTGAGTTCTCTCCGATAATAATGCTTCATCTCCGTGGTAAGATTCAGGGAGTGACTTCCCACTGTGATACTGCTTCTGTCGTCCACTTCTTCATCTTGTCTCTTGGAAACCCGCACGACCATATCGACCTTTATTGAGCGTATCAGGTTCGGATTATAGCTCGATATGGGTAACTGATCAACTAATTCCCCGGCATCCACAAGACCGTCACTATTCACATCATTGTGATATCTCACCTGAAAGTCTTCAACGCCCTCCAAGAACGGGTCTGAATTTCTGGCCAGCGTGAATACCTGAGGCTGTCCGGAATACGGGGATGAGGCTCCCGGCTTTTCCAGGTGATAACAGATGGCGGGAACAACAGACGAATCACTTGCTAAAAAACTATTTTCAAGCTCTTCACTTCTCATGAAGTCAATAGTGGTTGAGCTGCTTGTGTGACTCTCATTTATCATTCTTCCTTCAGGATCATTACCGGCAGTATCTGC
>JAXHSZ010000534.1:0-8691 GCA_034190725.1 Thermodesulfobacteriota bacterium | reverse complement strand
GAAATCTGTGAAAAATCATACATCGGATACCCTCTTGAAAATACAAGGCGATCTTTTCACAGATTTCATCAACCAAAGCTTTTAAAGACCACCGATGAGGACCGAGTATGCCATTTTCCTCATCATCAATTGCACTTTTAAGGGCCTCTATTTCCCTCGCTATCATCTCGGCATCATTCTTGACCTTCTGGCTCATATTTTCAAAAAACTCCTTATGTTTTTTAAGAATAATGGTTATCGCTTGAAGGTATTCAATGGTTGCCTGAAATCTCATATTGTCTTTATCAAGCCACTCTTTTACAGCGCCTGTGATGAAATCCTGAGCACTTTCTAAAAACTTCTTCCTATTGACCAATTCCAAACGACGAACAAAAGCACCCCAGTTCTCTTTTTCTTTTGGTCTGTCCAACTTACTCTGAGCATACGCTTGCTTGCGCCTTTCTATTTCGCTCATCAGATTTGGATTGCTTGAGCGTATTCTTGCTCTCAAAGCTGCTTTTTCCTTTTCTCCCCAACTGGTACTTATTTCCTGAAAAAAGGTACGTCCAGTATCATCATTTTTCTGCAATTCGGCCATAAAATCATCAGCCACCCTACTCACCCGTAGTTTCAGCTTCCCAAGCACGTTTTTTCGAATCTCTTCTTCCAAAGTCCCGGGCACATCGTTATGCTTTAACCAGGAGGCGACCAAATCCCTCCCTAAGAGATACGCACAAGCCTTTCTTACCCTATCTGTCGGGATATACATCATGGAGAGACCAAATGTTGAAAAACGAAACGAAAAGATCTCACTATGGATAATATTCGTTCCTTCAAGGTACTCATATTCCAACTCATTCTTTAGGTAGTCATCCAAATTGGACCTGATTGTTCGTTTTTTGTCTGAAAAAGCTTGGGTTGAAAAATCAATAAATATCGTTTCTGCAATCATATCAATGAGATCGCCTTTGTTCTCCGGACCTATGTTTCCACCGGTCTGTGTTTGGTTGTTCACGAGGTAACAAGTATTGAAAGGCGGTCCTACAATACCTCCTCCGTTTTCTCCCACGGGACGTCCTCTGTTTAACCAATCCACCATGAAATTATGGGCTGATATCCGTCTTGCATCGGAGAAGTTGGAATCAGGAGTATGCGCTTGAGTTTGTCCTGTTTCAGGCCCGAGAACATCCTTCCTCATACTGTAAAACTCAAGTTCTTTTAATGCTGCGAAACAGTTCGCATAAATCTCTTCATTGTTCTCGATAACAGGTGAAAAAACCGGAGGAAGTAAGAGATAACCGACTATATCCGGGCTTTCATCTTTAAATAAATGTCGCACCAAAAAAGCACAATCGATAAACATTCCCGATCCTGTACCTCCTGCTAGAGAACAGCAGATAATTACCTTTATCTCGGCCAGATTGATTTTAATTCCGTAATTCTTTAGTGTTTGATCTCTCGCCTGTTGAGAAGTGATACGTGTTTTGATGTTTGCGAGCCTCTGTTGGATAGTGTTAAAGGTATGGAAGAAGCCCAGACGACCGAGAGGACGTATTCTTCGGGCACCATTCATCACAGATCCCAATTTGGAAACGGAATGATACATCCAACTGAATATGTGTTGATTTTGATTCATGTTGTTAAAGTACGTCTGAAATAAATTGCCGGGGACCTGAGCGTCTATGCAGTCCACCGGGGCAAAACGGGCCTCTTGGTCCAGATAGTCTATTGGTTTTCCATCTATATTGATATCTCTCATATCAGTATCAATCCAAAGATAACCGATAGCGGGGAATCCGACAGTGTCATATTTTTCCAGAAAACGCTGACGCAACCTGAGAAGCACCTCTTTTCCAGTACCACCCATGCCTATTATAATTGTGGGACTTATCTCTTTCGTCTGGTCTCTCCGGTGTGATTCTGCCTTGCCGTGAATAATACCCGCCATATCCAGTTCCTCCTTTAATTGATCCTAATGTCATATGGCTATAGTTTTATCTTCCACCTAAATTGAGCAATTCTTTCCGTTACAAGAGGTTGTCGGTTGCTGAATATGGAATAAAAAATGTTTCGAAGCGAATGAAAGTGAACTCGACCCTTCAGTGAGTTCGATTTGAAACGTATTTTTGCTTCAGATTCAGTAAGATACAACTTCATAGTAGGAAAAAATCACTCAACTTTAGGTTCCATTTTTCATTCAAAAGTCTTCTTTCTACTGAGAATCAAACATAAAAGTACAAGACTCCAAATACTGAAAATGATATAGACGATCAAAGGTCCTAAACTCTTCTCAAGCTTCCAATGCCATACGGAAGGGAGAAACTCCCAAAACCAATAAGAGATACACAGCAAAAAAACACCTCCTCCCAAAACATACATCAATATTCGAAGTGAGGATGGATGGCTCCCTGAGCTAATCCATTTTCGCAGCACCGCCCTGTATCCCAGGACGGCAGCCCCAATGGAAATCACCAGGAAACAGAATGTCACAAGATAGTCTAACGGCATCATGTAAAAGGCCCTTAACGTTTCATCCATAATTTGTCCTCCTCCATCAGTACTCCGGATAGTCGCTACTGAAAAACGTATTTTCATTGCTTCTCATTTCTGTTGGTGTTCCTTCTGTTCGTTTCTCAATGATGAAATCCGTTCCATAATGAGTCATTTTAAGCGATTTCTTATTGTTTCCTTCTATGGAAAATCCTCTCTCTGCCTTTACAAAAACACCGAATAATGGAAGCCGTTTTATTTTTGCTGCCTTTCGGTTCTCAATATAGACAGGATATTGCCCAAGTAGAGGGCGGAGATTGACAGGTTCCCCCTCATAATATTCATTTGGAACTGACCTGCCTTCATCATATTCCTCTCGGTATATATTGTCTTCATACTCATCCATCTCTTTTTCCGGCTTCTTTACCCAGAAATGAAAATGTGTCTCATCTTCTCCAACGAGTCTGAAATCCGGTGATTTTAATAGAAACGAAGCCCCAACAAAAAATAGAGCAAGCACCGTACAAATGGAAATCAGAAATACAAATATCGGCCAGCTCGGATATTGTATACGGAAATTGATTGTATAGTCCTGTATTTTTAACCAGATGGCCTCCTTTGCCGCCCCTAAAAATATCTTATCCAGGCCGAAAATCCTGCTTTGCAATTCTTTGTCAATGATTTGAAAATATCGTGGATCATTTGTGCTGTACTTTTCTCGAATATCTTCCACAAGACCGAAATGGCTTTTTTTTACCTTGAGACTTACCCGGATCTTTCCACGATAATCAGCAGCCCTGGATTGAAAAAGAGCATGCCAGTATGCTCCTGGAGAACCGGCAGCAAAGGCAACTCCCCTTTCAAGAGCAATAAAAATTCTTATATCTTGAGAAAATCTGTCTGGCACAAGATCGTACTCCAATTGAACGGGATCTGATACAAGCTTAGGGCTTCCTGATTTGAAATCCTGCTGTTTGAAGTCTTCTATGAGAGTCAATTGTACTTCTGGTTTGGAGATATATATGTTTTCCATTCTGGAAAGTATCCTGATGAGAAACGCTCCTTCAATAGACTCGTGTACGGAAAATATTTTCTCAGACGTCAATTCACCGCCCTTTTGGTAGATAAGAGGACTTTGTTTGGTGAAATTACCTTTTCCATCCATGTGAGAAATCTCTTCTGCAATAACGGTCACGTCTCCCTCTTCAAGAGGTTTGCACAGTATTCCTTTTCGCGAAGGGAATTGTATCAGCCTGCTGAAATTTGTAATTTGACTTTCAAATGTTTCTGCCCAGGCAACATCAAGCAGAATTGCGTACACTACAAGGCCGCGTTTCCCAGTATATTGCCCTAATGGAGTTTGTCCATCTCTTTCATAAAGGGTTCCATTAAAATCAAGGCTTAGGGGGAAGATGTGAACGCGGTTAACATTGATGTCATTCCGTAATTTTTCATAAAATTGATTTATGTCCCCTTGTTCATCAGTGCGGCCCTCCGGGTCTTGGATGTTGTCGGTAATAAGCCATACGATACTTGTGCTTTGATTTTTGGATATTACATCTTTAAAAGCCCTGTCAATAAGAGTTACCTCACCATCAGCCTGGGATGGATGGTCGTATTCCCTATATTCAAAGAGACCGCCTCTTATTCTAGAGCCGGAATAATAATACTTGAAATAGTATGAGGAGATCCGGGTTTGTTGATCTTGAACAGCGTTATGAATCTTATCACAAATATTATATATTAATCCTGTTTTGAAAAAACCGGTCATTGAGCCTGATGCATCTATCAATTTCACAGTATTACAGGATCCCAAAACGGAATTCATGGGAAAGAAGATTGGACAGAAAACGAGAATCAATAGGGCAAACAAGATGGTTAGGGTACTCTTCATTTTATTTCAAAGACCTTCAATTCAATCTTGCCTCTTTCACTGGTTGGGACAAACAATCGGTTGAGGATAATTGCGGGCTGCTGGGGGATATCATGGTATTTGCCGAAAGGAATCATGTCATGAGACGCAGTGGAAAAGAAGGTAACATTACAGTGACCAAATCGAGAACGAGATACAAATATCACATATTCTCCTGCCTTGAGTGGAGGAAAAAAACCAGAGGGATTTCCTATAAAGAGTTGAGAATATGCGTCCCATTTTGTGTGACCACTTATTGCATCCACAATACTGAAACATTTCCCATGAGCAATATACAAACTCTCTCCATCAGGACTTATGGAAAAGCGAAAATCATGAAATGTACATTGTCCCAATGGCAATGGAATCAGTCTGTCTTCACTTAATTTGCAACGGTAAATTGCATTTGGTCCGGGAATGTATATCTCATCTCTACGAGGGTGAAAGACAGGAATATTACATGGATCTAAAGGAAATTCTAATGCCCGACTCTTTACGACTGTTTTTTTCACAGGATCATAAATCCAGCATTTCTCTTGAGTGTAAAGAAAAAACTTCCTGTCTTTCATCTCAATAGGTCGAGCAATCATTGTATCTGAAAATTCCAATTCATTTTCTAAAATTCTTACCTCTTTGAAAGATTCAATGTCTTTTTGAATAAACTTAATGGGTCTATTTCCTGCGGATGTTTGAAAAACAAATAGGTTCTTTGGCAGATGAAGAACGGCGTATTGTATGGCTCCATCATGATTGACTTTATAAAGCTGCTTCAACTGAAACTGAGGCATCATATAAAGAAGATACACGGACATATCAGTGGTTACAAGCACTGTCGGGGGAGAGCCTTCTTGATCTTTGACCTCCCTTATGTCCAGAACAGTCTCTGAATGAAAATCATCAAAATGATGAATCGCTGTATTCGGTTCAAAGGCATTATAAACGACAAGACCCGCCCCTTTTGTGCCCACAATGAGATATCCTTTGAAAGAAAAGGTTGCCGTTACCCTTTCAGCACCTCTGTCTGAAAGATTTATACTGTGTATGGCATGGAGATCAGTCGTCGATGCATCAATCACGAGGTGTTTGTTCACATCTTCTTGAATGTTTTCAAAAGAAATTCTTTGGCTGCATCCTCGACAAAACCGAGCTAAAATTCTGTTCGACTCACCACATTTTGGGCAAAGAAAACTTAATTGATGACACCCATCAATGCAGGAAGTGAACGGGTCTTTGCCAAAACTGAGCTCAACAGGAATTTCATGAGGATATGGACAACGAACAGTATTCTCCCCTTCAATTCTCCCTTGCCGGAAGTCATCTGGAATACTGATTTCATCATCCGGAAAGTCATAGGTTTCCGGGAAAAATCTTTGGTCTGCTTTCATTTTAAAAATGATGCATTGAATTGTGTTCTCATTTTAATGGGAATCCTTACTTGCAATGCCGATTGTCTCATAAACAAGCAGTATGATGGCCCCAAAAACTTGAACTTTACGTGAAGTTGGACTCAGGAACAGCCCCAGGGAGGCACAAATGAAGGAATTGAGGAAAAGAATGCTCAATAATTCAAGAATCAGAAGTGATTAAAGAGGAGAAACATCATCCAAAGCAATCAATCAATACCTATTCCATGCAGTTTCTAGATTTCCATATATGAAATTTCATCCATTATCGGTCGGAATCCTCAATAACATAAAGAAATGTATAATGTGCTCAGATTCCTTTCTTCGATATTGTGAGATCTCATATTTGAGAACCTATAATGATGAGAACGCAACTGAGGCATGGTGCTTCTTGTCGTAAACGATACAGTGTGTTTCACCTTGGTCTGCATGCACTCCCTAATGAGTGTGAATCCAGAAATGAGATATTTTCTGGATTCACACTTCTTCTTTAATAATAAGAAAATTAGAAGAAAAAGTCAATACATTTCTTGAAAAAGACCTATTCTTAATGCAGACTTATATATCTTTTTCATGCATTGGAGTATACGTCACTTAGTAGCCATGTACTATAGTCCCCAAGTCATCGCCTGCATCCCCCAAGTTGATATCCTTTAGTTTTTCAAGTTTCTGTAAGCCGGTGGACACATCCCAGCCCCTTATGGAATAATAGTCGTCTTTCATTTTCTCGAATTGTTCTCTGTCTATCACTGCACTTTTTCTGGAAAAGGGTTTCCCGTCCTTTCCTGGCAACAGGCACTCCTCATTCATGAAATCGCCTTTCAGGGGTGTTGTGAAGTTGAATTCCTCCAGGGTGTCATCCTCTCTCCCCTTATGCCCTTCTCTGATGAGGATCGCCCTTTGAAGATTGAATACCCTTTCGCCTATTTTATAGAGGCCCTCTTCGTCCATATCAATCCCTGTAACTGCTGAGTAAATCTTGCTTTCAAGTGTAGGGTCTCCCACATGATCAGTCGATACTTCCGTATGGGTAATCGGCCAAATGAAATCGCACAGTATAAGACTCTCCTTCGCATACTGGCGATCTTGAATTTTTGCGGCGGCGAGGGCTTTCCCATCATATGTGGAAAAATCAGCCGCGGCCTCGCTTCCCCAAAAACGTTTTGCAATGGCCCTGAAAACCTGGGATGTGAGGTAGTTCTCCGCGTATCCAGTGGCTTGCGCCGCCCATATCATACCCAGAATACTGATCTCATGGAGCTGCTGGATGGGAAGCCGCGGCTCCATGGCATAGAAAAGCCCTGTTGTGATAAACATCCTGGCCCCGTATACAGGGTTGTACCCCGTTTTTGTAATGTAGTCTTTTATCAGATCCATCGCGGGTTTGCCCAATTTTTCTGCTGCCTTGTGTGTTCCATTTGCGAGAAGATCACCGAATCCGTTTCTGAGTGATATGTCTTTTACGAGTTTCTCAATAAATTCCATACTGCCTATCCTGGAGAGAGGAAGCCTCGTTTCTTGTTCCGATACAATACCGGTCTTGTGACATCTGCTCAACCACATGATCATGGTTTCAACGGGATGAGTATCAATACCGTAGTCATCGCAGAGTTTGGCAGCTTCAAATGGAACCTCGTTGTTCTCCCCATAAAAGCGTTGAGCACGAGTCTGATAAAAAAGAGCAGCCTGGCACATGAATTTCCCTTTTTTCCCACTCTTCCCATGGAAGATATTACGAATGCATTTGTGAGTACAGCCATAACATGAGTCCTTCGTGACTTTACTTGTATCAAACGCAGTGGGAAGAAGGAGAGACATACCGGAAGTGAGTTGAGAAATCTGCTTCTTTAACTCCTTTGTTCTCTCAGGTTCGGCCACATTCACTTTCCCATCCCCATGCACAGCGATGGCTTTGAGGTTCTTTGATCCCATCACCGCACCCAGACCGCTTCCGCCTGTGGCATCATTGTCAGCCATAATAATGGAAAAGGTGACCTTATTTTCTCCGGCAGGTCCTATTGACACAATCCTGAAAGGAGTCCCCAGCTCTTTCTTCAGGGCCTCTCTGGTCTCTATGGCTCCTTTTGTCCAGAGATGTTTTGCATCTCGTATCTCTACGCTATTCTCATCGATATGGATGTACACCGGCTTATCTGCATGGCCGTGAACCACAAGGGCGTCATACCCTGCGAATTTGAGCTGGACACCCCAGGAACCACCGAGATTGCAATAGGAAAATCTATTGTGCAACGGTGATTTTGAACAGACCTGCCATCTTGCACCGGCAAATCCATGGACACCGCACAGAGGACCCGTAACAAAGACAATTCGATTTAAAGGATCAAACGCATCCACTTGAGGAGGAACCTCATCCCAGTAAATCTTACATCCCAATCCTCTCCCACCTACGAATAGGTCAGTATAATTCTCCGTGGGTACTTTTTGTATCTTCCCGGTTGAAAGGTCTATCTTCAATATTTTCCCGGCATACCCTTTTGAGTGGTTCATGTTATATTGCCTCCTTTAAATAGATTCAACTTTTCTCCTTTGAAAGCCGGTGGGTTATCTTTACAACTGAAAATCGGTTATCGCCAAAAGCCGCTTCATGCATTCAGAAGACAGAACCAGAATGGTTTACCTTCAAAGATAACAATACCTAAACTGAGCGGTTCCAGGTTCAGGGTTCAAGGTTTAAAGATTATAGTCTATTGATATCATTAACTTTATTCATAGCGATTGAGATGTGACTCAGATCAGTCTCCTTCACCCTTTTGGTGAAACGTGACATTTACTTCTGTCAACGTGTTTTCCTTTTTCTAACAGCTGGTTAGATCGTTTCAACCCGGAACCGTAAACGGTGAACCGCTCAACCCAGACAATAATAACAAAGTTTTTGGAAGAACAAAA
>JAXHSZ010000533.1:0-3681 GCA_034190725.1 Thermodesulfobacteriota bacterium | reverse complement strand
GCCGGATTATATATTGCTCCACAATGCAGCAGCAGCGATCATTTCTTTCTTAAAAGGCGCAAGGAAATATGGTCTGAAGACACAGGTTCTGGGGTCATTTTATGTGAGTTGTGAGGATACCATAAGTATAGCCGGTCGTGCATCAGAAGGTGTGATCGCTGCAAGTCCCTATGGTTTTTGGTTCGATGACATCCCAGGAATGGTTGATATGAGAAAGGTAACAGAGAAGTATCAACCGGGTACGAAACCGAAGATCAGGAATTATACTCAGGGCTGGGTGACTTCCATGATATGTGCAGAGGGATTAAAGAAAGCAGGGAGAGACCTGACACCTGAGACTCTGATTGATGCCTATGAAACTTTTAAGGATTTCATTACCGGTGATATTTCAGGTCCTGTGAGTTACAATAAAACTGATCATAAAGGGGGAAGGACCAACAAGATATATAAAACTGATGTGAAGAAGCAGACCTTCATACCCATCACAGGCTTCAGGGAACCTGTGTTTCAGGGTGAATAAACGAGGAGATAACAGTTCACAGGTGTCAGGGATCAAGAGCCAGGAAGGCTTTTTTAATATGTTTAAATTGTCATTGCGAACGGAGCAAAGCAATCTCATTGCCTGGGGTACAATTGCCACGACGTTTTGCTCCTCACAAAGACAGCACTTGCGGAAACAACAAATAACTTATAAAGTCGTTCTCTGATACCTGAACCACGTAACATTTACCACAAAGATTTGTGTATTGTTATAAAAAATCCAGATGAAAGGGGGAGGATGTGAAAGGAAGATTGGTAAATGTTTTAATGAAGGTGGCGGTTTTGTGTCTTTTCGTCCCTGGTCTGGCCTATGGAGGGGAAACCAGGGGTGTAACGGACACCACCATAAAACTGGGCGGCATCTACGATCAGACAGGCTTTACAGCCGGTCAGGGAGTTCAATTGGGAGAGGCCTTCAGGACATATTTTCAGTATATCAATGACCAAGGTGGTATCAATGGGAGAAAGATAAAGACAATCCTTGAAGATGATCGGTACAGCATACCTACGACAATAGCTGTCTTTAAGAAGCTTTTGTTTAAAGACAAAGTTCTGGCCATAGCAGGCCCCACGTCCACACAGGGTATGAACACGATTGCTCATCATATTGAGAAACATAAAATGCCGATACTGCCTGTGACGTCCGCTGAGATAGTGGCAGGAAAACTGAGGCGATATGTTTTTCATATACAACCACGATACAGACACATGATGTATATTCTTGTGGACCATCTGGTGAAGAATATGAACAAAGGCGAGCGGATAGCAGCACTGTATGCGGATCATGAATTCGGGAAGTCGGAGTTGAAGTATCTGCGTGAAAGGATCAAGCATTATGACCTTGAGCTAGCAACAGTGGAGGTGCTGAATTTCATGGCTTTGGAAGCCACGACACAGATGCTCAGCCTGAAACGAGCAAAGGCAGACTATGTAGTCACATGCGGCCAAGGCACACAGAACGCAATAGTATTTTTGAGGGAAGCAAAAAAGATGGGATACAAACCTCAATTTTACGGGAACTATGCCACATGCGAAGAAGTGGTGGTACAGGGAGCACGGGATGCTGCCGAAAACTTTGTTGCTATTAATGCATTCGGCACATGGTATGATGACACAGAGGGTACACGAAAGAAGAGAGAGATCTACAAAAATCTGAAACCAAAAATCAAAGGGAGATCGCCTGTCCATAATGCCGTATGGGTGAAAAGCACGATATTGGCTGAAGGAATGAAAAGAGCGGGGAGGAGCCTGAATAATGAAAGCCTTGTGGATGCATTGGAAACCATAAGAGATTTCGATACCGGTGGTCTTTGCGGCCTTCTGACTTTTTCTCATGAAAGCCATATTGGGCTCGATTCTGCCAGACTGTATAGAAGCAATGTGGAAGAGGGAAGGCTTACAGTCATAACGGAATGGATGAAACCCATGAAGTAGAGGTATACTGATTATTAATAAGGAGGCTGAAAGTATGACAGTGAGAGTGTATTCTGCCCTTTTAGTGAGTTTTATTTCGGTTTTGTTTCTTTTGTCCGTGTCCACTGGGTGGGCACAAGATACAAAGGGATCATCAGGGGATGTCGTTAAAGTTTGAGTGATCGTGGATATGACGGGTCCTGTTACCCAGATGACTGTTCCCCTGGTTCAGGCGACCAAAAACTATATCCGCCATGTGAACGAGCAAGGGGGTATTCAAGGGAAAGGCGTAAAACTGATCATTGAGGATGACCGTTATACTATTCCCGGAGCAATAGCAGGTTTTAAAAAGCTTGTATTCAGGGACAAGGCACTGCTCATATTGTATGGAGGTGGAACTGGTCAGACAATGGCCCTTTCTAATCAATATGAGAAACATAAGAAGCCCCTCATCACGGTGAGTCTGGCTGAAAGATTGGTTCAACCGGTCAGAAAGTATATCTTCACACCGGCGGCAAGCTATGAGGATGAAGTGAAAGTGATCTTCGATTATATTCTGAAGACGTTGAATGCAAAAAATCCGAGAATTGCATTTACATATCCGGATACGGAACATGGGAAAACAGGTTTGAGAGCCGCACGGGAGAGAGCAAAGTTTTATAATATAAAAATGGTGACAGAGGAGGTTGTGGGTCTGAATATACTCGATGCAAGTTCCCAGGTGCTGAGTTTGAAAAGGGCAAAGGCGGACTATGTTATCGCTCATAGCGGTGTCGGCCAAACCGTCGTCCTGCTCAGGGACGCAAGAAAATTTGCGTATAAACCGACTTTTATCGGGGATTATTACACCTGTGGAGAGGATCTCATTCAAATAGCCGGGAAAGCCGCTGAAAAATTCATTGGTGTCCATTCCTTCAACTCCTGGTATGATGACACGCCCGGTGTCGGAGAGATGAGAGATATAACACTGAAATATCAGCCTGATACAAAGATACAGACCAAATTTTATACACAGGGTTGGGTGACGTCTTTAATTGCCATTGAAGCCATAAAAAAAGCAGGGGAAGATTTAAACGGGGATACTGTCGTGGATGCTTTTGAGAGTTTGCGTGAATTTGACACGAAAGGTCTCTGTGGTGTCATCACGTATAGCCCGACCCAACACAAACCGAACCAATACTGCCGTTTCTACAAACCGGATTTGGAGAAGACAATATTCACTCCCCTTACTGATTGGGTGAAGCCCCTGAAATGAAGAGAAGGTCTTCAATGGACAGAATTTATTTTCCTCATGTGTCAGGGGAGTATAGTTGAGTTCTGATTAAAATTGACTGTCGTGATAAAGGAGAGAACGAATGATGATGAAACGAAACCTCTTGTGGACAATTCTTTTTATTGCTGTCTCTAGCCTCTTCATCGATTCCGATGCAACTGCCGACAAGGTACGAGGTGTAACTGACACCAAAGTTAAAGTGGGAATAATGGGCGACTTAACAGGCCCTGTTGCTGCAATCTGGATCCCATGTGCAAATGCTCTGAAGGACTATTTCAGGCATGTAAACGACAGTGGAGGCATTCATGGGAGAAAGGTAAAGCCTATCATTGAAGATGATCGGTATTCAATACCATTGGCCCTTTCCGCATTTAAGAAGCTCGTTTTCAGGGATAAAGTCCTTGTTCTTATGGCTGCGTCCGGTGTGGGACATACCCATTCACTCATCCCCCTAG
>JAXHSZ010000532.1:0-11517 GCA_034190725.1 Thermodesulfobacteriota bacterium | reverse complement strand
CTAATGAGAGGTACAAATATCTTTTGGGTAAGGGAGCATCAGGATTATACTGCTTCGGTGATACAATAACCCATCAAGGGATTGACCCGGACCATCCGTTGGCAGAGGGTTATGCCGGAGTAAGTGGTGTTTCCATTGTTTGTCTGCAGGATATGTACGATCTCTTTGAGGGAATATCCCTGGAAGATGTGAGTGTCTCTTTTAATAATCCTTCTATGGCAGCCACAGTGGTGTATTCAGCCTTTGTTGCCTATGCAGAAGACATGGGTTATGATCTGAAAAAGATCAGTGGCTCCATTTTAAACGAACCGATTCATCTCGTTTACAGTATGTATGAAACCAATGCAAAGCCACTGGATTTAGGGGCAAAGTTGGCCACAGACGTAATAGAATATTCCATAAAAAATACACCAAGATGGCATCCCATAGCGCCCAATGCGTACGACATGCACGAGAAAGGAGCCAACGCCATTCAGGAGATGGCCTTTACCATAGCCATAATGGAAGAATATATTCAGAGGATGATAAAGCGGGGATATGACATAGACGAATTTGCTCCCAGGGTGAATGTGTTCGGTTGTGCGTGTGATATAGATTTCTTTGAGGAGATATGCAAATTCAGGGCCGCCAGAAGGGTATGGGCCAAGTTGATGAAGGAAAAATACGGAGCAAAAAAACCGGCATCTTGCAGGCTGTATTTATCGGTTCATACTTCCGGTAATTCTCTGACGGTGCAGCAACCTGTGAATAATGTGGCAAGGGTGACATTGGAGTCCCTTGCATGCGTTTTGGGAGGTTTGCAGTCTTTCGATCCTGCAGGTTATGATGAAGGGTATTATATCCTGACCGAACATTCCGCTTTGACGTCTCTTAATATTCACAATATACTCGCCTATGAATCAAGGGTGGCCAGTGTTGCGGATCCGTTGGCAGGCTCATATTTCATTGAGTCCCTCACATCAAAGATGGAAGAGGAGATGTTCAAGATCATAAACAAAATAGACGAGATGGGAGGTGCCATTAAGGCCACGGAATCGGGTTGGATCGGCGCTGAGATGGAACATGAACTCATCAATGAACAGAAGGAAATAGAAGATAAAAAGAGAATTATAGTGGGTTTGAATGAGTTTATCGTTTCAAAGGATGAGGAAGTCCCCATTATGGTGGGACGGGACAGGCCTCTTGAAGAGCAGATGGCCACATCCAAGGAGAGGGAGAATCAGATCAAGAAACTCAGAGAGATGAGGGATCAGGATAAGACAAAGACTGCCTTGGAAAGTCTGAGGGAAGAAGCCGGCAAAGGCAACGGCAGCAACCTCGTGCCTTTTATGAAAGAATCACTGAGGGCCGAGGCAACTCTGGGCGAGATTCTTGGAGTGATTCGGGAAGCATACGGCGCCAGCTACGATCCCTATGAGGTCTTGCAGTATCCTTTTTAGCTATCTGTAAATCACAACATGCAAAAATGCTGTCTCAAAAAGAGGAGAAGATTGAAGATGGAGAGTTCCAATAAAAAGATCAAAGTGGTAGTCGCCATGCCTGGACTGGATTGTCATGACAGAGGGATCGTGTATTTGAGCCATGTGTTAAGAGAGGCGGGCATGGAAGTTGTGTATTTAGGGAAGTTCAACACCCCCGAGCATATAGTGAATACAGCAATCGAAGAGGATGCGGATGTCATTGCTCTGAGTTATTTAAACGATCATCTCTATATGATATTCTTCCCGAAAGTCGTGGAATTACTGAAAGAAAAAGGCTGCGATGATATCTGTGTAATGGCAGGCGGAAGGATAATCGAAGAGGACATTCCCAGACTCAAAGAATACGGGATAACGGGCTTCTTCGGACAGAGCGCCCCAACCGAGTTGATGGTGAATCATATAACGGAGCGAGTCAAACAAGAGAGGTGGAAGGAGGTGTAAGAAAAATAAAACTTCACTGCATTAACGGTCAGAATCCTCGACGATGTATCAAAAGAGTACGACTTGGTTACTGAAAGAGCTTTCAGCGCAGATAATACAAAACATGGGAATAGGAAAGGGGGGAGGCCTGTTTCTGTTACTTTGCCGCTAACTCCTCATACATGTCTATAGTCGGCTGCCCGTCAAGCAGGGGGCCGATTTTACCAAACAGTTCAGCAATATGTGGTGTGGAGCCATGGAAATCAAATGCGGCCTGGTCCTTATACTTTTCATAAAAGAAGAACTTTGTGGGATCATTCAAAGCGCGATGGAGCACATACGCCAGGGTTCCTTCCTCAGATTGAACCTTGGGGATCATGGACTTCAAAGCGTCTTCCATCTCTTTTTCTTTTCCGGCTTGGGCTTTAATTACTGCAGATACAACGATCATATCTTTCCTCCTTGTAACAAGATGATCTGCCTTGCGTCAGTCATACTCTCTTTATTCCCATCAACTCAACTGATATAATAATTTCCCCCCCCCTATAAACCGAGTATATGGTTTCAGTAAAATACGTACAAAGGATCGCTCACGTTAGGTTATATGGCATTTTCGGATGAAAGCTCCTCAGATTATGAGAGTATATATCAGGTAAAAAAGAAGGAGTCAAATAGAATCCTTGTATGCAGCATGAGAAAGGATACTCTTATGTCAAAAAAAACCGTAAAATGTCCGAACTGTCAGAGAGATATTGTAGTGTATCAATCACCCTTTTTGACAGTAGACATCGTAATAGAGCTGGAAGGGGGTATAGTGCTGATTAAGAGAAAATATCCTCCCATCGCCTGGGCCTTGCCAGGAGGATTCGTGGACTATGGAGAGTCATTGGAGGATGCGGCAGTACGGGAAGCTCAGGAAGAGACCTCACTTGATGTTGTTTTAAAAAGGCAGCTTCACACATATTCGGATCCTCATAGGGATACGCGCAGTCACAATGTTACAACCGTTTACACGGCAACAGCCAAAGGTATTCCGAAAGCAGCGGATGATGCAAAGGAGATATGTATATTTACCAAGGAGACATTGCCAAAGGATTTGGCCTTTGATCACAGGCGGATACTGGAGGATTATTTTGGCATGTCCGATGAGTGTCCATAAAAGCCTTTTAATTTCACGATTGAAACCGGCTAATCTGCAACACTGACTTTATTTCTTCCTGTTTTTTTTGAATTATAGAGGGCACTGTCTGCTGCCTCAATTATTTCTGCTTTACTTTTCTTGCATTTGGTCGGGTTATACGATGTAATGCCAAGACTGATTGTGACCTTGAAATGAAGATTATCCATTTTTTCTCTCAACTCTTCAACGATTTGTCTCAGCCTTTCCGCAAGAATAAGAGCGCCCCTTGTATTCGTCTCAGGCAGAACAATTGCAAATTCCTCACCACCATACCTTGCAACAAAATCAGTTGCTCTGACTGTCTCTTTGAATTGCTTTGAAATAGTTTGTAATACCCAATCTCCTGTTGTGTGCCCATAATTGTCGTTGATTTTTTTGAAGTGATCAATGTCGATCATTAAAAGCGAAAAAGTATTTGAATACCTTTCTGACCTTTTCAATTCTTTGTCTAACAGTTCCTCAAAATATCTGCGGTTGTAAAGGTCGGTAAGACCGTCCCTCAAGGCTTGTTCTCTCAGCTTTTCATTTGCCTCTTGAAGCTCCTTTGCAAGGCTCTCAACCTTCATTTTTTCCTGTTTTAACTCCATAACGAGTTGTTCATAGGACAAATTCAGCTTCCCCAGCTCTTCATTTGCCTCCTCAAGAATCTTTGAATATGGCTTCATATCTGCGCTATTGATCTCAAAAGTCTTGAGGATCTCGATAGTGCGCTCAGCAATTGAGTCCACAAATACTTCCACTTCAGGATCATCCATTTCCAACTTATCTTGCAAGAGTTTCTTCAGTTCGCACATTTTCTCAACACTGTGACTTCCATGATAAACAGACGAGGCAAGATCGGAAAGTCTCAGCATCTCAATGAGATCACTGTCCACAGAGGAGCATTCACTCCCATTGTGATGATGTGCAATGGGAAGAAAAATATTCTCAGGTAACCCCCACTTTTTCAGCATTTCACTCCCCACATCCTGATGATCAAAATCAAAAACAGCCCGTTCAGCTTCCAGTATACTGATATGAGAAACCCTCTTTTCATCCAACACCCTGAGATAATTATGTGGACTGCTCAAATACATCACAAGTACACCTATGTCCATCAGTATGGCTGTGACAAATGGGTCTCCACGTTTCAGTTTCATTTGAGCAGCTATCATTTCGCCGCTTACTGCTGCTGTAATTGATCTTTTCCAAAAGAAATCATGATCGAAGTAGTCAACAGAGTTTCTCTTGAATTCCATAGCTATCGAAAAAGACAGCGCTATATTTTTAAGAGTCTCAGAACCCAAAACTGTTACTGCCTTCTCTATAGATTCAACTTTAACGGGAAGGGAGTACAAAGCTGAATTGGCTATTCCCAGTACTTTTGCCGTAAGTGCAGGGTCAAAGGAAACAATATTTGCGAGCTTTTTCACTGAAAAGTTATCGTTCTTTACTTCCTCGATTATTCTTATCGCAACAGTGGGTAAAGATGGGAGTGCCGTAAAATCTTCTAGAAGACTTTTCAAAGCTGACATTTTCTTCTGCTCATGTAAAAAAGATGTTTTTTGAATGGCTGTTTCATGTTACCAGCAGCCTAAGTCTCTCTTTTTCTACGATTTCGAAAATGCTCTTTAGGTCTCAAGAAAAGAGAAGAGAGTTGATACATTATTTCGGTATTCTTTTGCTTTTTATAGTCAGAATTGACTGAGTCGCCCTTTCCCCAGTCAATCTGATTGTAATACAGGAATTCATAAGAATTGAAAAAGGAGATATTCATTGGTAACAACATATCACTCTTATGGTATTTTTATGACGTTCTTTTAGAGTTTTTTATCTCATTTTTACTCTGTATATCGGTTGAAAGTGATTGAAACTTTAAAGGAAATCTAGCATCAGAATAAATGGCAAATTTCTCTCTGTTGTTATAATTTAAAAATCTCAAACAGAATTCAGAAATTCTTCGAGCGTTCCTTTTTAATATTCACAGCAGTATAATGCAATTTAGGCTGATTTACGAACCATGAAAGAATATCCGCGAAAATTCAAACTATATGGGCCATTTGGGACAACACCATGTTGTAAAAAATGATTTGTTTCGAAGTGGCCAGAAGGGATTGCGGAAAAGAGCCATTCAATGAATGGATACGAAATTGTTCATGAGTAACGTAGACCGGCATTTTAACCAATCAATGGTTAAAGGATCAGAGACTTTTATTTGTCGAAAAGCTGAAGGTGAACCTTCATCACTCAACCACTGTCAGTAGACTCTGTAAACTGCCCCTTGAAGACTCGTATGCAGTGTGGTATGGGGGTTGGAAAAGAAAAATCTTTGGCGGCCTGACTCTGTTTTTATTTTGAATATTTATAAATTATATCTACCACTTTTGATGTCCTGAAAATGAAACATAAAGACAGTCCCAGGATAAATGTTTTTGTAAAAACCGGCGTCCACCAGTAAAAACTATCGCTACCAAGCTGTAAAATATGAGACACAAGAGATCCCGAAGACATGACAAAATAGTAAAGCCCGACAATTTTTATCCATAATGTGATGTTCCCCTCTTCAGATTTTGCTATTTCTGAATTGATATTTGTCGTGGGTGAGTTACATAAAAAACTTATAATTGTATTGCTTTGCGTGAAAAATACTATGGCGAAAAACAGATATATGAATGCAAGAGATACGGGACTTGCAATATATAAGTATGGGTGGATAACGTGATTAGAATTGTATGTAGCTAATGACATACAAATTGAGGGTAAAACTTCAATAGCTCTAATAATAAGAAAGATAGCAAATAATTTTATTGCCAATTCAAATGCGTCACGTTTACTCAAGAGGATGTCTCCTTATTTTTTCACATACATAATAAAGCAATGAATAGATTGGCCTAAGACGCTGAAACGTGATAAGCCGGCAGAGTTAAATTGCAGATTGAGACTCATGGACTTGACTTGTTGTGTTTGTATAAAAAATCTTTATAAGTTTTTCTAATAAACCCTCTAAACCTCAATATATAAAAAACAAGATTCCCTCCTATAAGAAAAGACCAAACAAGGAAAATAGAGAATAGATCTGAAGGATTATGAAAAGAATGAATTTCTGCAAACAACAATATTAAACAGAGTATAGTTACCTTAATATACAGAGAGAAAAAGTCAATTTTGTAATAAAGCAGAGTGCTTGGTTCTTGATTCTTAAATTCCAGGTTTCCACTTGAGACAAATGCTAAAGGTTTCCAGCTCCACTCAATTAATACAAAAGGTCTTTTAAAATCAATTTTTTTTTGAGTACTCTCTCTTAATATTGCACCTTCCTTCGTGAGAGATGATGCAAGAAATCTTAGGAATAATTCAAAAATAGAATCGTCAACGTCGGGAAAATTGAGTTGAACTTTACCCTTAATGTTAAATGGAGATATCATGATTATATAATTTCAAAATCCTTTCGTGATGGTTGATTTGTACATGGAATACGGTGAATGAGTGGTTTCTGTCTCTACCTGTAGTATATTTAACAACCGCTCTTTACCAAGCCGTTATTCAAGCTGTTTGATGACCTCCCTGGCTGTCAACTGAACTGATAGGTTATGCGATTGTTTCAACCTTATGTTGCAAAATGATAAATGCCAGTATTGCGAAAATTGTAATATCAGCCATGACATGTGCAACCAGTGGTGCCAGCATTCCTCTTGATTTTCGCCTGATAGCACCCAACAGAATTCCATATATCAAAACCATAATGAACCCCAAAGCACCATTAGGAAAACCTGCCAAATAATGTAATGCAGCAAAAGGAATAGCTTGGACACAAACAGACCTGTAATCCGAGCCCAATGCGCTATCAAGCGCTTCCATAAATATGCCACGAAAAATAATTTCTTCCATTGAAGCATTAAAAATAGCGAAACCAACACCGACAAAAGGATATGCCCAGTATGGCAATTCAGAAATGAAAGCGAGATGATGTTCCATATCGGGATTTACTAATATCACCCAACCAATCAGTGCCAGGACAGAGGCACAAACTGTGGCGATCACCAATTTGATCACTTTTGAATTTATACTTCCCATGTGCATCCAGCCAACATAATGTCGTAACTGTGGGATAATACGTACCACTATGCCATACAAAGCAAGTGGTACAAGAATACTCAGAGGCCAAATTTCAAAAAGAGGAACAAGGTCAACAAGCAAGAGAAATAGAAAAACAAAGAGTGCTATATGAATCCCATAATCCGCCCTGAGAATAATAGCTAATAAAAGAAGTCCAGCAAGCACTGCAACTGTCCATTTTTCAATAGCACCAGGCACAGCCAAAACAATAGAAAATATTGCAACCACAAATAGCACTATAAGAGTGCTTACGAATGATGATTGAGGTGGTGCTTCAATATACTTGGAAATCTGGATACTACGATTCATAATTACTATTTTCGGCCGGACAACTGGAGCTGTTGCCAGCCCCAAGCCTCCTAATAACTGTGCATGAGACTTTCAATCACACTGCTCAAGCTTTTGAATTAAGAGAATAGACATACTGAGAAAGAAGCCCCCCTCAATTTGGTAGGAGGGATTGAGGAAGGGGGAAACAGGCTTTCTGATAACAACAGGAATACCTTCACTGTTCAGACGTTTTTACCCCCACCTCACATCCCCCATCAAGGGGGAGGAATTTGTGAAGATTGGAGTTTTGAAATCGATAAGAGCTTATAAAGAAATATCCATCAATTCAACAGTATTGGCACTTGACGGGTGAGGATTACCGAGGGATTTTTTGTCACTGTTTGAACCCAAATTGTCATATTGTCCGCGGGGCTTCTCACAAACCACACAACTCGTGCAAGAACACTTGAGTAGGAACCCAAAGGAATATGCCATGCATTCAAAATAACCCTTTTGATTACACTCAACTATACGATTTTGTAATTTCGTGACACACCCCATCCCATTCTTCAGTGGACCGGGCTTTTTGCGCTCCATTGAAAGAGATTGTTGGGCATCACAGATTTGAAAATGTCAAGACTGAAAATCCCTTTGGGCGCTAGCTTACGATAATATTCGGAGGTTGGCTCATCCCCTTCTTCTCCAAAAGCTGCTCCAAAGTCATATTTGCTAAAGGGAGCAGGTTGTGAACGGCGAAGTAGGCGTTGTTAACAGCGTTGTAGAGAAAAGATTTGTCGGCAATGTCTAAGACCTCGGCCCATTCTGCGCCGAAATAGTTTCGGAAAGCATCGTGCATCTCATCCGCTCCAACATCCTCAGGAATCGTAAGCCAGACTTTGTCGAGGTTGCCAACGGCAACCAGTCGGCGCGGAATGATTCATCCGGTTTCATAGAAATAGACTGGTAAGGAAGACGTTGTACTACTCGCAACTCGTTCATTGAGATCGACAAAAACTTCCCCATCCATCGTTCCGAAAACGACAAAAGAGTGTCTTGCAGTAATATCAAGTATTCTCGGTAATCGGCCGCAACCAAGGGCCACTAAAATCATTTCTTCATCCACACTCAGCTTCTTCAATCTGAATCTCATTCTCCTTGTACATAAGTGGAATAAATACAATGTTATAATATTGTATTATTGTTATATCAGTTGAAAATGAAGGAAAATTAGCCATTTTAAAACTATCTTAGGATGAAAGTCCTTCAATTCGTCTTATTCTATTCGATTAACGGGTTTTTCCTGTGGGTCTTCAAACCAGCGAAAAAAGTTTTCCGTGCCGGAGATTCCCTCGTGGATGAGCGATTCTTTTTATTTTGTCAGAAAGATCAAAATCCGTGGTGCTGACATCAAGGGTATTGATGTATATGGTTCTCTGCCAGTCGTCACTATGCAAGTGCTGGTTTTCCTGAACGTGCATCATAGCGCCAATCAACGCTTTGGCGTAGTCGGTGAAATTTTTGATTGGTTTTGATCGGGCGTTCTCATTATACCGGTGAATGGCGATTTCCTCGGTGGTGTCGAGTCGCATGCCGAGGGTTTGGCAGTTATAGACATACGGGCTGCGGCCAGGCCTATTGAGCAAGAAAAGGGCGTTTTCCTTGTTGTAATAGTCGGTCCGACGCGCTGCGTAGGCTTCGTTTTGGATGTCGATATAGCGTTCGCGGTCAAAGAGTTTGATAGGGTAGTTGCGCATACAGCCGCCGTCAACAAAGACATCATTGTTCTCACCGTAACGGATAGCCGTGAAAAAAAGCGGAATGGACATGCTGATCCTCACACCAGAGGCAAGCGGCATGTCGGCGTGCCGTTCAATTGAAAAGACCTCGGAGTAACCAGTGGAAAGATTTGTTCCGGTCACATAAAGAGCAGGCAGGCCAGCCTTTTCGAGGTCCTTGAAGGTCGCGGTTTCACTCCCCAGTTTCTTTTTGATCAATTCACCGATCCAGCCGGAGAAGAATTCACCCTTATGCCAACCGAACTCCTTGGCAAGCCTCCGGATGTCGCGAATGACACCAAATGAGTCATCCATGAACTCTTTGAAATCCGTGGAGTTCAGAATGTCGCGCTGCTCAACGATGGTGTAGCCAAGTGCAAACAACAGTGCGTTGATGGCACCTGCACTGGTTCCCCCCACTCGCTTGATGTTTTTCAGAATCTGACGCTGTTCCAGAACCTGCATTGCACCGACGTAGGCGATTCCCTTGACTCCACCGCCTTCAAAGATGAGATTACGAAATTGTGTTTTCATGGTATCTCCTTTCTTTTCGCATGACACAGCGATGCCCGAGTGATGCCGTTGAATGTTCTATCGCGACGACCACGCATTTGCCCCTTGTTGAGTTTAAATATATCAAACGTAGTTATATTTTTTCTGTTTCCAGAAACTTAGCTGACCGCACATTTGACTGAACCATTTTTAAGTTAGACTACCAGTATCTATGGGGTTTGTAAAGGATTTTTCGGTAAATTGGATTGTGTGAGTCGGTTTCAGCAGGCTGAATATATGACTGAGTTGATAAGCTTGTTTTTGTGTTGTATGCTTGATTTCTTAAGTGGTATGGGATCACTGATGTTCAATCTCCTTAATTACAATGCTTTGCAAGTCTGAATACTCCATTTTTAACGTAATGTCCCAATAATAACTGATAAAAATGAACAACGTCCCCTTTTCTTCCCCTCTTCCGATCTCCCGCATATTCCTGCACGGATAGGATTAAGATCAATATACGCCAGACAGTTGATCAATGTTTCTCCGTTATCCACGATGACGCTCTTGAACCTGTCTGACCAAAAGAATCCTTTTCTGTGGTGGAGTTTGTTGTAGAACCTGGAGAATCCCTGTTTGATTTCCTTGACATATTCAGACAGGTTTGCCCATTTTTCTCTGAAGGAGGGGAGTGTCCGTCAGTCAATTCTTTTTCAATATCCCAGATTATATATCCGTCAAGTGCTGTTCTGGATATAACATGATACACCATATCTTCTCCCTTGACGATCATCCTGGCGATTGGCCTCCAATAGGATGCCCATCGTCGCCTTCACCCGTTCATCGGGTGAAAGGTGTGGTTAGACGATACGGTTCAAAGTGGACTCGGTTATTCACTCTTGAATAGATAGTGTATTTTTCAATTATCTACAGAAGCTAATAGAAAAGGTCTGCGAATAATGAAGACCTGCCCCTCATGTCCTTCTCTAAGGTGAGTCAAGAGAAGACTTGAGCCTTTATTTTTGTCTTCCTATCGAAACGTATCGGCAAAATGTTCTGCTTCGGCAAAGGCTTTGCCAATCATCTCTTCCATCATATTCATGCCGATACCGAAATCTTTTTCCGCGGTTTTGAGCAGACGTTCAGTGCCATCATCTTCATCAAAATACCGTACCAGTGAGACCAGCCGCACAGCAGGTTCTGCAGATGACTGCTCAGAAAGATCATGATGACCGGCAATGGCATGAATCAGATATTCCGGCAATCCCCACCCTTCAAGAACCAGTGCACCGATTGACGAATGATCGTAGCCGAGAATCTCCCGTTCCATAACATCGATATCCGCTGCCTTATCCGTATGCCATTTTTTTAAAAGATCTTTGTAAAGCTGACCATTTCCTTTGGAAATTAGTGGAATGGCCAAATCTTGCAGTAAAGCCGCAGTGAAACTCTCTGCTTGGGATGCAGCGTGCAGATGAAGGGCTATATGCTTTGCAAGACAAGCCCGCCTGGCTGCAGCCAGCCAGAAGCGGGAGATCTCCATACAGTCCAGGTGGGGAGGAATGGTGGTAGCGACGGCATAGGTCAGAAGCATGGATTCCAGGCGGGAGCGGCCAAGAATGGTGGCAGCATGATGGAGACTTGAAACCTTAGTGACTAGGCTGAAGGCAGCGGAATTGACCAGCCGCAGGATCTTAATGTTCATGCCTGGATCCATCTGGATCTGGTCAGCGATATCCTTAATCTCGGAATGCGGATCCCGCAGTATGCTGAGAGCATTCATCACCCCCGCCGGGAAACTTTG
>JAXHSZ010000531.1:0-10442 GCA_034190725.1 Thermodesulfobacteriota bacterium | reverse complement strand
TGTTGCCATATATGATTCACTTTATGTATAGAAGCAAATTTCTCTATTCTCTTCTGTAAATAGCTTTTTCTAGATTCAATAGATGTCTCTACAAATTGGTTTGGTCTCACCAATGGAAACAGGTCCCAATAGAGCCAAAACCTTATCTTTATAAACGAGTTTCTTAAATGCAGCCACTCCGGCAGGAATGGAATAACGGTCATCCTCCATGAGCAGTTTAATCTTTCGTCCATGAATCCCACCCTGATCGTTTATATGACGCGTATAGTTCTTTAATGCCTCTATTATTGGTGTACAGATAGTAGCAACAGGCCCGGTATGATCTGCAATTCCACCAATTTTTATAGTGGTATCCGTCACTCCTCTTCCTTCATTAGCATACCCGGAAACAACAGAACACACCAGAAAGCCCGTAATTATGAGAACATAGGATGGTAATAAAAGACCTCCAATGAATAATCTTTGCCCCATGGCTCCCTCCTTGAAAAAATAATGTCAAACCCTGAACACCAGTTCACTGAACCTCAGTACACACATTCTTAAATACGATTACATATTAAGTTCAAAGTGCCTAAAATGAGCTAAAGTGCCTAAAGTTAAATTAATCGTATTATTTTAGCCCTATGAAGCAGAAAACACTGGCAAAGCTTCAAAGACAATTAATATTAAAAAAATCAACACCAAAACTCTTCTATTTTGATTTCATTATTAAAATCCGCTTTGATTCTTGCCCTGTTTGCTCTGTAGTATTTAGCTTTAATCAAAGTTCCGAAATACATGACTCATGCTCTGAAGTGTATTCCTTAACTTGAGTTCACTTTTGGCACCTCAAATTTTAGGCACTTTAGGGTTCCTCGAATCCAACAGGCCAACGACAGGAAGTCTGACCTAAAATATGGCACCGAATTTACGAGATAAAAACTCAGTTATAGGTATTAAAGATTCTCTTTTCTACTCTTTTATATCAGGCGCTTTTCTCCATTCCGTTATCGCCACAAGTCTCCCTGTCGCTGGATCTGCTCTATAGAGTTTGCAATGATCCAATCCTTTATGCTTGGTAGGGGTGAACGTGATTGGGCCAACAATTCCCTTGGTGTCCATATTTCTTATACTTTCCAGTGAAGTCACCAACTTCTCTATAGTGAGATCCTTTCCCGCCATTCTTATCCCCTCGTAAAGAATGGATGTGAGAATCCAGCCAGCTGTATAAAATCTATTGGGACCTTGCTTATCAGCATCAGCTTGATATTTCAGAGTAATTCTCCTCATCTTTTTCACCCCTTCTGCCTCTTCATACCATGAACTGAAACCGTGAACACCGATATAATTCTTGGAAGCACTCCCTGCCATTCTTACGGTGTCCTCAGCACATGTGGGCAGGGTTCCGTAAACGGGCACATCCACACCATATTTCTTTAAATCTCTGAGTAAAGCGACCGTAGCAGGCGATGTATGATGCATTACAATATGAGTGGGTTTCTTCCTCTTAATGCTCATCACCTGGGATGTTGCATCGAGAGCCCCCATATTGATAATCTCTGTGTCAAAACTCAAATTGAAATGTCCGGCCCATTTTTTCGTTGCTGTAAGGGCTACCTTGCCCGACTCCGTATCAAAATATACCAGGGTTATATCAAGTTTCTCCGGTTGAAGATCATTGACGAGATAATCAAAGATCACTCCCAATTGATCTTCATATACATTGAAAGCCAGAAATATATACCGTTTCAATGGGACTATCATTGTTTTACTAGGAGATCCCGTCATGTTTGGAACTTTTAGTTTCTCTATCTGTGGGATGAGCGTTTTTGCCTCACCCGTAGAAGCAGGCCCGATAAAAGCGAGTACTTTATCCTTGAATAAAAGTTTTTTAAAAGCAGCAACACCTGCCGGTATGGAATAACGGTCATCCTCAACTATCACCTTGAGTTTCCTTCCAAAGATACCTCCACTGTCATTGATATACTGAGTGTAATTTCTCACCGCACCTGTTACAGGCAGTGCAATATCACCTGCAGTAGGCCCTGTTTGGTCTAATATGGCGCCGATCTTTATTGTCGTATCTGTTACTCCGCGTACAGATTCACAGTACACACTTTTGTTCCATAAAAAAACAATACATAGAAAAAAGAATGCACCGATTGTTAATAAAGTGATGTCTTTGCATACAATTACTTTTCTCATATGAATTCCCTCCTTTATAGTTGTACGTCTGCAAACACCTTCATGGTTCTCTGTGTGTTTCCAACCCCTTTATAAAAAATCTCAGTTTATCTCTGCGAAGGTGGCTTTCTCCATTCAGTGATCGGCAAAAGCTTCCCACTTGGTGGATCTGCTTTGAAAAGTTTGCAATAATCCAGCCCCTTATGGCTTTTAGAGGTATACGTAATAGGGCCGCAGAGTCCGTTGGTGTCCAGGTTTTGAATTGTTTCCATTGCATCCACAAGGGATTCCCCATTCAAATTTTTACCAGCTCTTGTTATACCTTCATAGAGTATGGTGGCGGTGGTCCATCCCACTGTGTATTGTTTACTCCTGTATGGTTTTTCCGTCCCTGGATGGTATTTCAGAGTTATCTCCCTGACGTCGGCCATTCCAGGGCTTTCATCGTACCAGGAGCTGAAGGCATGAGCGCCGATGTAATTCTTTGATGCCTTTCCTCCAATTCTGACGGTTTCCTCAACACAATTTGGGAACGTTCCAAACACAGGAATGTCAAGGCCGAATTTCCTCATTTCCCTCATCATTAAAATAACTCCCTGGGATGTATGGTGTATCATCAGATGTGTCGGTTTGTATCGTTTTATACTCATCACCTGAGAGGATGCTTCCAATGCTGCCATTGGAATAATCTCCAAGTGGATGTCCAGATTGTAGGACTCTGCCCATTTTTTCGCTGATCTCATTGTAAGTTTGCCCGATTCAGCATCCGGATAACAAAAGGCCAACCTTGGGGTCTGTACTTTCATATCCTTCATGATATACTCGAACATTACCCCTATTTCGTCATCATAAAAATCACAGGGAAGAAAAATATACCTCCTGAAAGGATACACTAAGATCTTGTCCGCAATGGGCGGCACAGTGGGCAACTTCAACTTCTCAATCTGTCTCAGCAGTGTCCTTGTCCCCCCCACTGAACCCGGCCCCATAAGGGCTAAAATCTTATCTTTATAAATGAGCTTTTTAAATGCCGCCATGGTCACCGGTATTGAATAGCGGTCATCTTCCACGAGAAGTTTGATTTTTCTTCTGTGTATGCCCCCTTGGTCATTCACGTGCCGCGTATAATTTCTTACCCCTTCACTCAAAGGAAGTGTTATATCGGCTATGGGCCCTGTTTGATCGCAGATCAGTCCAACAGTTATTGTATCATCAGTGACGCCTCTCACTTCGTTGGAATAGCCGATGGAACTGGATAGAGAAATCAGATTTACTAGAAAAGCACCTATGAAAAAAAAGCGGCTACAGGAAAACAATACCCTCGCGTTCATAATTTCAACCTCCTTTTTATGAGATCCATTATCCTTCATTGGGGGGTTTTATCCAGTCCGTCATACCCTCAAATCTCTTCTTGTTCACATCAGTCTTGAATAGCCTTCTATACATGGGACCACCATGATCATTTGGGCTGTATGAGATGGGACCACAAATGTTTTTGGGATCAAAGTTTTTTATTCCATTGAGGGAATTCACCAACCCTTCCCGGTCAATGTCTCTTCCTGCCTTTTTAATCCCTTCAGTCAAAACCATTGCACCAACCCAACCCATAGAAAACAACTTGGTGTTATAAGTAACTTTTTTGTAGTGCTTTATCATTGCGGCCTCCATTTCAGCACATCCGGAACAGCCTTCCTGATACCATGAGTTGTGACTATTGGAACCTACAAATCCTTCTGCTGATGAACCAGCTAACTCGGGAAGGTCTTCATTTGTTGCTAAGCCAGTCCCATAAAAATCGGCATCAAGACCCATCCTTTTCGCAGCCCTCAATAAGACAGCCGCAGCAGCCGGGGTATCGTGGACAAGGATTTGTTTTATCTTTGCCCTCTTAAGATTCAGCACCTGAGATGTAGCATCAAGAGCCCCGATGTTTAAGACCTCCGCATGCAGTTTTACATCAAAACGTTTTGATTCCTCAACTGCTGCCCGAAAACCTAATTTGCCTGTCTCAACATCAGGATAGACAAATGCTATGGCAGGGGCTTTCATCTTCGTTATGTTCAGTATGTATTCAAACATTACTTTAACACAATCATCATAGTTGCCCAGAACCGCAAATATGTATCTTTTGGTAGGAATAGTCATCCTCTTAGACAGACCCCAACAGATGTTTGGAACCTTCTCTTTCTGTATCTGTCCTATCAGGGACAATGCGCTTCCCGATGACATAGGCCCTAACAGGGCAAATATCTTGCTTCTGAATACCAGTTTTTTGAATGCTGCAAAAGATAATGGTATAGAGTAACGATCATCCTCGACGAGAAGCCTGATCTTCCTGCCGTGGATTCCACCATCATCATTAACACTGCTATAGTAAGTTCTTAGAGCGGCTACAAGCGGTGCAGAGATATCGGTGGCAGTTGGGCCTGTCATGTCAGCAATGACACCAAGAAGAATGGTATCACTTGTCACACCCCTCACCTCTTTGGCTTCTGTCGGGGTAAATGCAAAAAGTATGTATATAAGAGACAGGATGATTGTATGAATAAATACCTTTTGTTTCAGATTATAATTCATAATGCTTCCTCCTCTTCATCTCATATGAATAACTATAGATCTTCAGATATAAAATCTTCGCCTTCATTAACCTTGCAGAAAATATCTTATTTCTGGATAGACACTGACTAGCATTAAGACGCTACCTTTTCAATTTAGGTTGCATCCATCCCGTTATAGGAACTAACAATCCATTCTCAATGTCTGCTTTGTAAAGCTTGACATAGTCCGTTGCTTTTCGCCTATTAGGTCCATATGTAATTGGACCAGAAAGTCCACCTGTATCAAAATCTTTCAAACTCTCCATACTCTCCACTAAGCTCTCTCCACTTAATTTCTTACCGGCCCTTTTCAATCCTTCAATAAGAATCAATGACGTAATCCAGCCTGAAGTGTAAAACTTACTGCGATAAGGCTTCTCAGTTCCTGGATGATATTTTAGTGTAATCCTGTGCACATCAGACATACCGGGGACATTATCATACCATGAACTGAAACAGTGCGTGCCAATGAAATTTTTTGCCGCTTCACCGGCTGTCCTCACAGTATCCTCGCTGCAAGTATACTGCATCCCCAAGAATGTTGCACTTAATCCAAACTTCTTTGCATCCCGTAATACACAGACAGTGGATGAAATAACACCTACAATTACCACATAATCCGTTTTCGCCCTCTTTAAGTTTAAGATCTGTGAAGTGGCATCGAGAGCCCCGAAGTTGACAACTTGTTCAGACACAAGCTTCAGCCCATAGAACTTTGCTCTTTGCCTGGTAGATTTTAAACCTGACTTCCCTGGTTCATTGTCCGGATAGACAATAGCTATTCTCGGCTTTTTTGCCTGAAGTTTGCTCACTATATAATCCAACATCACTTTGTACTCATCCGAATAAGTAACCCCCACGCTGAAGATATATCGCTTTGGTGGATGAACTATTGCATCTGACATGGCCGGAGTGATATTTGGAATTTTTTCCTTTTTAATCAACGAAAAGAGAGCATAATTTCCGCCGCTGCTTCCAGGTCCTATAAAGGCAAGTACCTTATCTCTATACACAATCTTTTTGAAAGATGATATTGCCATGGGGATAGAGTAACGATCATCTTCAATGATCAATTTCAGACTCCTTCCATGAATTCCTCCTTGATCATTCATATACAGGAAATATGTTCTCATAGCCTCCAACGGCTGCGTCCAAGTTCTTGCAACTGGTCCTGTCAGATCGCATATCAACCCGATCTTTATCGTATCCTCCGTTACTCCTCTTACCTCCTTTGCAAATGTAAATTCTGTTCCAAAAAATAGCAAATTAATCAGACTCGTAGCCAATATTAAGTGACTCTTTCTCAATATTGTGGATCTCACAAGTTTATACTCCTTAATAATCTCTTTACCATTAATAAACTGTACAAATTAACCTTTATCAAATTCTCATCACTCAACGATCGGTGGTCTTCGCCAGTCGGTTATGGATAAAAGTTTGCCGTTTTCAGGATCAGCTTTAAAGAGTTTGCAGGAGTCGAGTCCTCTATGACTGCTGGAAGTATAGGTAATCGGCCCAACCAAACCCCCTGTATCAAGGTTTTTTATACTTTCCAAGCCATTCACGAATGTCTCTATATCCAAATTCTCGCCCGCCAGTTCCAGCCCTTTGTAAAAGATAGTAGCCATAACCCAGCCTACTGTATAACTCTTGACCCGATAGGGTTTTTCAGTTCCGGGGTGATATTTCAAAGTTATATTTCTCATTTTTGCTGCACCGGGGCTTTCATCGTACCATGAACTGAATGCATGTGCCCCCATATAATTTTTTGACGCACTCCCTGCTGTAGTAACCGTATCTTCATTGCAGTTCGGCCAGGTCCCTAAAACAGGAGCATTCAGGCCGAACTTCTTCATATCTTTTAAGAGAGCAACAGCCCCGGACATGACATGGTGAATAAATACCACATCTACTTTATTTCGCTTCATGCTTAATATCTGTGAGGTAACATCCATCAAACCCAAAGGCAACACCTCGGGATGGAGCTTCAAACCAAGTGTATTTGCCCATTTCTTCCCCAATTTAAAAACTGTCTTTCCAGATTCCACATCAGGATAGCAGAATCCTACTTTTGCATTCTTCATTTTCATGTCTTTGACAGCATATTCGAACATGACTCCTATCTCATCATCATAGAGATCGGTGGGATTGAACAAATATCTTTTATATGGTCGAATCGCCCATTCATCGTATACCAACGGCACCATAGGAACCTTGAATCGTTCAACATGTCTATATAACACCTTTGTTTCACCCATGGACATGGGACCGATGATCCCCAATACTTCATCCCTGGAGATGAGCTTCTTGAACGCTGCTACCCCTGCCGGTATTGAGTAACGATCGTCCTCGATAATTAATTTGATCTGTCTGCCATGAATTCCACCATTATCGTTGATATGTTTGGTAAGGTTCCGTATTCCCTTGGATATGGGAACTGTTCCAACGCTTGTGGGACCGGTAAGATCGATAATTACCCCAATCTTTATCATTGTATCGGTCACACCCCTCGCTGATTCAGAATGACTTATGGAGAAATTGACAGTAAGCAAAGTTGCAGTAATAAAACCTGCAAACAGAAAACGACCTGGTTTGAATAAGTGTCTTTTCATAGTTCTCTCCTTCTGAATGATGAGTTAACTCATATCGGCTAAAGCCGATAGCTTAAGGCACAGAGTGGCGCAGACACAAAGACTCAAATCTTGATTTCATGTGTCAGTGTTCAGGTTTCAGATCTTTTTTTCTGGCTCCTGACACCTGAAACCTGGAGTAATGGAGGTAAAGTATAAACTACTTTTGAGTCAATATGAAGGATGCTAGAATACGATTCAAAATCTTCGATACTCAATGCATCGGCTTCATCCAATCGCTGATGGGCACAAAATACTTTTTCTCCACGTCCGCCTTGTAGAACTTTCCCATATCGGTTGCTTTGCGTCTTTTTGGGCCAAAGGAGACAGGAGCGGAGAGACCACCCGTATTAAGATTTCTTATCTTTTCAAGGCCTGCTACCAATGTCTCGCCATTAAGGTCTCTGCCGGCGTTCTTACACCCTTCTTCCAGGATCATCGATGTTAACCATCCTTTTATGTAATACCTGTGAGATGCTTTTTCTTCAATATATTGGGGCTCTGGATGGTACCGCATAGTAATCTCTCTCATTTTTGCTATTTGCGACCCGGTATCGTGCCAGGAGCCGCAAGTACTTACAGTGATCAATTTCCTTGCCCCCTCACCGGCGATTCTCACTGTTTCTTCTCCTATGAGATGCAAGGAGGAGATAAACGTAGGGCGAAATCCAAGTTTTCGCGCGTCTCTGAAAAGTGAAAATATCCCGTTTCCTCCAGTGAAGGTTACTACAAAATCAGCCTTGGTCCTCCTTAGAGCCAGTACGGGGGAAGTGGCGTCAAGATCCCCAACACCAACCACCTCCTTGCCAAGAATCGTCAATCCATAATGTTCCAGACTTTTTTTGAGTTGATCCAGGCCGGACTTTCCAACCTCTAAATCTATATATGCATAAGCTATTCTCGGTTTCTTCCCTGGTGTATTGTTCACCATATAATCCACCATGAGTTTTATCTCGTCCACATTGTCATTGGTGGGTTGAAAACTGTATCTTTTAAACGGCCTGCTCACGTGGTTGGACCAACTCGCTGCGAGCACAGGTATTCTGTCTTTTTCAATTTGGGAATACAATGCCCTGTGCTGTCCACTTCCTCCCATGCCGAGTATTGTCAATACTTTGTCCCTGTATACTACTTTTTTGTATGCAGCAAGAGATCCGGGTATGGAATATCTGTCATCTTCCACTATCATTTTAATCTTTCTTCCAAGAATCCCGCCCTGTTCATTCACCCATCTGACATAACTTCTGACTCCTGCCAAATACGGAATGCCCGCATAACTGGCAGGGCCTGTCAGGTCAAATATCCATGCGATCTTTATAATGTCATCTGTCACGCCTCTTGGATTATCTGCATGTCCATCAGCCCCGAATATTTGAAATACAAACAAAAAAGCAGCAACGACTTGAATAAATTTGTATGTATTCATGGTCTTCCCTCCATGTTAAAAAATATTTCAAAACATCTATTCTTTCATATCGCTACCCTATGACATGGTCTTTTGATATTTGTATTCAGATATTGTATTACAGTCATGACAACCAGCATAGCTGGTGGCTTGAATAAGCACTGGGAGTTCATTATTGCTAGCCCTCTTAAAAGTATGGTTTATCTTCTCGTACACGTATACGTGCTCGTGCATGAATCTTTAGAATTTACACATTCTTGTTAGCATTGCCACAATACGCTCTAATAAATCTTTGCCTTGTTCATAAATAGTGTCTGATTCAATCAATCCAAGTATTTTGCAAGCATTAAAAACAGCACCACATTCCATTGCCAAACCTCTCGAAATGGAATAGAATCTTTGTTTATCGGCAGAGCCTACCTTACCTGCCCCTTCTGCAATGTTCAAAAAAATCGATAGTGAAGCCCGCTTGAGTTGATCTGAATGGATAGAATTTCCTCTTGGCATTTTACCCATAATTTGCACGGCTAATGCAAAAACTCAATCGCTGTCTGATAAACATCTCACTTTTCATGATCCAAAATAACTTTCTCTTGCGTTTGCGCGCACGAGCACGTGTACGTGTACGTCAACGAATCAATAAATACAGTAGAATTTGAGTGGGTTAACATCTCCCATAACTCTGTTCTAGCCCCTTACTCTACTTGAGAAGGTTTTCTCCACCCTGAAATGGGGACGAATCTCTTTTTATCTATGTCCGCCTTATAAAACCGATGTGTATCCACAGCTTTATGATCGTCGGGCCCAAAGGTTACGATCCCACATATTCCTTGAGTATCAAAGTCTTTAATGACCTCCAGACCTTTAAGGAATGACTCTCTTGTAAGATCTCGTCCGGCGTTTTTAAATCCTTCGCAGAACAACATACCCACAAACCAACCGGCAAAGAAGTAGGCACTCCGACGACTCATTTTCGGGTTGTATTCCATAGCGGCCTTTCTCAATATATTGACTCCAGGCAGATCATCATCCCAAGTTCCATGACAGTTGATAGCGAGCAGTCTCTCTGAGGCTTTTCCGGTGATAGCTAAAACCTCATCAGAGCATCCATATTGGTCGACTATGATAGGTATTGACAGTTTTAGTCTGTAAGCGGACTTCACAATGGAAGACGTATCAATGACAAGACCGTGAATAAAGATGATATCGGGATTGTGTCTCTTTAAAGCCAAAACCTCGGAAGTGAAGTCCATTGATGTAATAGAAAAGCCTACTTCCTTGTACTTTTTTACAGGGTAGACCTTCACCAGTTTTCGAACGGCATCCCTGCAATCTTTGCCGGAAGCGGTATCCGGATACATGAGGGCAATGGTGGGATTGGGTACCTTTAAATCTTTGAATATATATTCTATGACCAACGCTGCCTGATCCTGGTACCATGGCATGGGACTGAATATATACTTTCTGGCCGGAATAAAGAATTTCTGCTCCGTACTGGCCGCAATGTGTGGTATACCTTCCTTTTCCACCAGAGGAATGATTGCGGCTGTATGACCAACCCCTGAAGCTGCCTGGAGGGCAAAGATCCTGTCTTTGTATATCAGTTTCTTGAAACTTGAGAGAGCCATGGGTATAGAATATCTGTCA
>JAXHSZ010000530.1:0-2196 GCA_034190725.1 Thermodesulfobacteriota bacterium | reverse complement strand
CATGTTTAATGATTGTCTCTGCTAAACTCATAATGTTGCCTCCGTTGATATTTTGAATATCATAAAATGTGGAATTTTGCAAGCACATCGTCACAAATAACCGGAAGGCAAAAGTAGAGCAGAGCGTAGCTTTTGACTTTCCGTGTTAATTTGAATTTTGTACGCACGGCATGGGCGTGAGCTTATGGGGTGAAAGTCCCCGTATGTGAACCCTGTAATGTCGTGAGACATAACAAAAATACTCACCGAAGGCAAGGGCTGAATCGTGAGAGACCCTCGTATTCAATCCGTAATGACCGAGCCAGGAGTATCTCCTCCCTTTTCCTTGCCTTGAGATAGTGAAGATCCATTTATGATGCTCGAATTGTAAACAAGACCAAATCATGAGTCAATACTTAATATTTAAGATGTGACCCCAGTTTGTTCTCCATTTTGTTCCAATGGGGGGGAACATGCACCGGTGGAAAAGAGGGAATATTTAATCGGTGGTAACAATATCTTCTCCCTTGACGATCATCCTGGCAATTCTCAGCATTGATTTCCTCCTTGAGTACTCTGTTTTCTTTGTTTTCAGTTGTTATTATAATTTGGGATTTTAATCAAGTATTATTGGCCTGTCCCAATATATACTAATATATAACAGGTGGGGATATACCATGGTCCTCGACAGCATTTCAATTGACGAAAAATTCAAGTTCTGTTAGAAATAAAAAGAAAGCGATACGAAATCGACTTTTTAGATAAGGAGAGAAATTTGATCCGGAAACTAAGGTTCTATGTTGACACCTCAGTATTTAATTTCATATTTGCCAATGATGATCATGGGAAAAAGAAGATAACAGAGAAGTTCTTTGACTCCTCGTCGGATTTGGGTCAAATATATATTTCTGAAGTTGTATTAAGGGAAGTGAGAAGGGCTCCTGAACCAAGGCAAACTGAGCTTTTAGAATTGATTAAAGAATATGATCCTAAACTGTTAGAAGTTGATCCCGAAATTATAGACCTTGCGGAGAAGTATATCGATGAAGGGATAATTCCTGGGAAATATAGAGATGATGCTCTACATATTGCGATAGCCGTAGTAAACGATCTCGATGTGGTAGTAAGCTGGAACTTCAAACATATAGTAAGATTAAAAACAAGGATGGAAGCTAATGGAATAAACAAGATGCTGGGTTACAAGGAGATAGAGATCTGCTCCCCTGAGGAGGTGATTTGAATGATAAAAGAACCAAGTGCTATGAGAGAAATACATCAGATAATGGAGGAGATATACGAAAAAGAAAAAGACTTGAGTAAAGAAGAGCTTCTTGCTAGAATCAAGAATGAATCCCAGCAGCTCATTGAGGATAGAGGATTAAAGCTTGATCGAATTGAAAGAGGGACTCCTCGTTTGGTTATCGGTAATGAGTAAAGTTTTACAATATCTGAGAAAGAAGCTTCATGGAATAAACGCCACCGACCCCATGATTCCTTTTAGGACATTAGACATGAGAACCATATATTCCCTGTAATCTTCCTCTCTGAAAAAGGTCTGCTGTTTTCGATTACCTCTTTGTGTTATGTGGTGGGGGAGCCCCGCTGTAACTACACGACCTATTCTTGCCATAGTCAAACAGTACTATCGCAAATCTCACTTGCCAATAATTAAGTATTGTGTCCCCAGAATACCAATGAGGTTCTTGATTTTCCAACACCTTTTCCACAAGCTCCATAACCACAGCCTCTTTCCCACAATTCCACAGTACCTTCTACCAAAATGCTCAAGAATCATGATGGTTCGGCCTTGATCCCGATGGGTGACTGGTGCGCATCAACAGTGCATGAGTAAATAACTGAGTAAGATAGACGTAACGGGTGAGGATACAAAGGAGAAAACAGAAGCTGTACTGGGCTTAGGTGGAGAAGCCAAGGGAAAAAGGGAGTGTGATTTTTGAATGTTTTTTTCGAATGGAGAGGTGTTTTTTCTCTTGACTTACCCTTTAATAGGTGATCCTGCTTCTCCCTTTAATCCTGCAAGAGTCAAGAGCAGACTTGACCCCATATTTCCATATTTGCCTGACCCCATATTTGCCCATGTTTAATGATTGTCTCTGCTAAACTCATAATGTTGCCTCCGTTGATATTTTGAATATCATAAAATGTGGAATTTTGCAAGCACATCGTCACAAATAACCGGAAGGCAAAAGTAGAGCA
>JAXHSZ010000053.1:0-5096 GCA_034190725.1 Thermodesulfobacteriota bacterium | reverse complement strand
GGGAAGTTTACATAAAGCACTTTAGAAAAGACAAAGGGACGTTATTCAAAATTGACAGTTAATATTGGGAGGCATTATGTTAAAAGTGTAGTTTATGCCTTGAAAATCATTGAATTAGGGGGGAACTGGGGTCAGACCTTGAAAAAGGACAAATGTATTGAATTCAGATGCAAATATAGAGGAACCGGGATCACCTATTAAAGGGTAAGTCAAGAGAAAAAACACCTCTCCATCCGAAAAAAACAGTCCAAAATCACACTCCCTTTTTCCCTTGACTTCTCCGCCTCAGTCCAGTACAGCTTCTGTTTTCTCCTCCGTATCCGCGCCCGCTACTTCTATCTTACTCGGTTTTTCTACTCATACACTGTTGATGCGCACCAGTCACCCATCGGGATCAAGGCCGAATCATCATGATTCTTGAGGAAAGTTAGACAGTACCGTTCATCAGACATCTGAAATACCTATTGTCTCACTTTGCCTGAACCAACGACTGTATCACATGGAAACTCATATATTTTCAAAGATTCCTTGTGAGAGGTCGACCCCTGGCAGTATGTTCCGTCCCAGAATATTATCAGTATCATATGACTTCCGGATGCCGGATCAAGTCCGGCATGACGAGAGAACTTTAGACTCTCAAGATGCCAATGTAATTCTTTGTTGAATGTAAATCAATTCCTGCATATAATCTCATACGACACCTCCTTTTTTAGTGTTGATCATTTAAAGCCCAGCGTATATCACATATATCGATGGATAGAGAGGTGTTATCTCTTTATCTTTCCAGATCTCCACCCCTTACATGATTATCAGCCTTAAAAATATGTTTAACTTTTGATGATAACCGATAAAGGTACAATGTAGATTGCCCTTATCGCCAAAGAGTTTCTATGCTAAAAAATTTGACAAAAAATTAAAGACGATATAAATAAGGGCCAAAAGTAGATTTGTCCCAAATCCTTTTCTAAAAAGTTTGCAAAAAAAACAAACTTTTAGAGGGCAATTACATAAACGGAGTTTGCGGAGACTAAGATATATTCGAAGGAGTTGATATGGGCATGGAAAAGGAACTCAATGTTTTTCTTCAACCTGAGAGCGTGGCTGTCATAGGTGCCACTGAGAGGCCCGGGGCATGGGGATCACTCATAATGAATGGCTTACAGTCCCTTGAATATTCAGGGAAGGTCTATCCGGTAAATCGACGTGCACAGTCTGTATGTGGTATCCGGGCCTTTCCCAATATAAGAGATATCCCACATCCTGTGGATCTAGCTGTTGTGGCTATACCTGAACATTCGATTGAGGAATGCATCCAGGACTGCGGGACAAAAGGTGTAAAGGGGATCACTATAATAACAGCAGGTTTTGGTGAGGCAGTAAAAGGAGGACGATATAGAGAGGAGGCTTTAGCAGAGACTGCTCGTTCATATGGGATGCGGATCCTTGGCCCCAATGTAAGTGGCACTTTTAACCTACATTCGAGTTTCAATGCCTCAGGTTCATCTACAGAACACCTGTTCCCAACTAAACTTGCAGCTGTATGTCAGGGTGGATACGCCTTTTACGATCTCCTGGCTTCGGGATATGCTCGGAGAATGGGGGTGGGTAAGTTCATACATACTGGAAACGAGTGTGACCTCCAAGTAACAGACTTTCTTGATCATTTCAGAACGGACCCAGAGGTGAGTGGTATTGTAATGTATCTTGAAACTGTTCGTAATGGAAAGCGTTTTATGGAGGTGGCACGTCGTGTGGCTAAGGAAAAACCGATTGTCATTCACAAGGCGGGGAGGACAATCGGAGGTGTTCGAGCAGCGCGTAGTCATACTGGAGCTATAGCAAGTCAAAGTGAGATATATGACGGCGCGTTTCATCAGGCAAATTTAGTACTTTCTCCAACCATGGAGCTTCTCCTCCCTTTGGCCCACTCTCTGCTTGAGAGTCCGTCCATGAGGGGGAATTGTGTGGCCATAATTACTATGGGTGGTTCCTGGGGTGTGCCCCTTACAGATTGCCTGGAGGAGGTTGGTTTGAGGGTCCCGGAATTGAGTCTGACTCTACAGAAACAACTGAGAGGTTTTGGAATGCCGATAAGAGCATCCACAAGAAATCCAGTTGATATTGGTGCGGCTGGCATAGGCTCCTTTTCATCAGATGCGTTATCAGAAATTGGTCGAATAATTCTCTCTTCAGGGGAGATAGATGCATTAATATTCCATGGTCTGGGAAGACCTGCAATTCAAGACAATGGTTCTTCATCGCAGTGGAAATTGTTCACAGATTTTGAAAAAGAGACGATTAAAAAGGTCAGTGCTGTCCAAGATGAGATTGATAGACCAGTGATGGTGGGAAGTCTTTTTTCACCCTGGGAGAGTCAGTCTGTTCATGATCTCAATATTGAAGGATTGAGGATCTATAACCGCCTCGATGAAATAGCGCAAATACTATCTTTGAAGTATGGATACTGGAGAAGAAACCGTTGATTCCAATCATAAGGGGATGAATGCATAATGTATAGAATGCAGATTATAGATTTTAGCAGTATATGGATTCCAGGTTGTTGGTAAGGAGAAGACGAAGCAGGGAGTTCATGAACTCCTTGCTTCGTTTTTTTGCCTTTTGGATTCTGCAAGATTCTGGGGACACAATATTTTCTTATTGACAAGAGAGATTTGCTAAGAAAGGGGTCAACCATCGAAAATAGAAATTAATCTTCAACATTGCCTTCTAGGACTAAATGTTAGGGCTAACAGAGGGACATCCTATATTGCCTTTGTCAAGAAAAAATTGATCTTTCATAAATCATACTGATTTCAAATGGATAGAAACAATTAGTTTTTTGGAAATAGGTATCCATTAAGCCTTTGAAGGGCTTTTCCATTGATTTGATGAGTCTCTCGCTCTGTAGTAAAGTTATACCTCATCATTACAGCTATCCTGCATACCACACAATGGCAGTCTCCAATTATCCCTTATCCAGATTATAAAGTTCAGTGAGATACCCTAACCCTAATTTGCCACCCCTCAAGATATTACATGGCCTCAACGCGCATGTTCCGACTCTCTTACTGAAATTGTTTCATTTATTCATTGTTTTCTTAACACATGATTTTATTTTTTGTGTTATTTGCCGTCAAAGGGAACACCAGTTACCTGTAGCTTTAAGAGCTTGAAACATGCACATCCCTCATATCCTGATCTCCTGTTGAAGAGAAAATAGTGTAATGATATTCATGTGAAAAAATTATTTGTTGCATGACATCTGGATGGATACTTATCTATAAGATTCCCGCCGATGACTGACCCTCAAGACCAAGACCGCATCTTCTAAAATAGTGAAGACAACCCGGTAGTCTCCAATACGAAATTTGCACAATCCTGCGAATTTGCCCGTCAGAGAAGGGAACTGATCTGCTTTCTCAGGCAGGTCCTCTTCTCTTTTCTTTAGAATCCTATCCGCATGAGCTGAGCCTTATCTATTTTCTAAGATCATGTGCTACCGACTTTTTAAAGACAATCTTATAGCTCAAGCTCATTCCTCATTTCATCTAACGCGAGTGTTGTATCAGATGTATTCTGTAATCGATCCAACGCAATCTGCAAATCGGCTAATTCGGCTAAATAAACTTCCAAAGCTTTTTGGATAGGAAAGGATTTAGGTCTCTTGTTTCTTTTGCAATTTCAGAGGGTCTTAGGACGAGTTCATCGAGGATTCTTACAGAAATGACTTTACTCATACAGCACCTCCTATGTACTGATATGTGTTATAGTGTATCGAATCAGGTATCAATGTAATGTTTTTTTGGAGAGGAATATAAAGTTGTGAATTTCAACTCTTTGATGAATTGGCCCACTTGGGTCTCATCCATCATTTTGCTGCTGATCAGACGACTCTTACTTCGCACTCAACTTCTCCTAAACCTCCAGCATCATAATTTTTCAGAGCCACTGAAGCTTGCTGATCGCTTTCTATTTCATAGCATCAAAATGAAAAAGAATTTCTTATTTGATCTGTAACCACTTAATATTTATGTGTTTTAGCCTGGACTAAAGAATAATTTCATTGACTCTGTCGTGAAAATATGTTAAATATCTCTGATACCAGTAATAAAATTTTAGGGGAGGGGGCATTATAGGATGTTTAAGATTGGAGATATAGCGGTATATCCTTCTCATGGGGTTGGTGTTATTCAATCTATAGAGAATAAAAAAATATCCGATTTCGAGCAGACTTTCTTTATATTCAGAATTCTGGATAGTGATATGACTATAATGATTCCCATTAACAATATTGAATCCGTTGGTCTGAGAAATGTGATTCATGTGGAAGAAGTACCCAAAGTATATGACATATTAAGGAAGAAGGATATTGAGATAGAAAATCAAACATGGAATAGGAGATACCGTGAATATATGCAAAAGATTAAAAGTGGTTCTGTATTTGAGGTAGCCGAAGTTCTCAGGGACCTCTTTATATTGAAATTAGAAAAGGACCTTTCCTTCGGGGAAAGAAAGATGTTGGATTCAGCATGGCACAATTGATGGCGCTGAGGGTCGGGGCTTCCGAGGAGCAAGTGGCTGCGGTGAGGGCCCAGGTGCAGCAAGCGGAGGCGGCAAGGTCCACGCTGGAGGTACAGTTGGAGAAGACGGTCCTCTATGCGCCCAGTGACGGCGTGATCGTGGAGAGCGTGGCCCAGACCGGGGAGTTGGCCGTGCCGGGGGCTACGTTGCTGACCATAGCCAATCTGGACGATGTGACCCTTACCGTGTACGTTCCAGAGAAGGACCTGGGCCACGTGCAGCTTGGTCAGACGGTGAACGTGACAGTAGATGCCTATCCGGGCCGCACGTTCCGTGGTCAGGTGGTGAACATCGCGTCTGAGGCGGAGTTCACCCCCAAGAACGTGCAGACCAAAGAGGAGCGGGTGAACACCGTCTTCGCAGTGAAAGTGCACATTGCCAATTCCGATCACACGCTGAAGCCGGGCATCCCGGCCGACGCCGTGCTGATATACTGAGCACATCGCGGGCAGAGGAGAGTAGACAATGAAACGATCATTTAGCGTAATCTTAGTGGTTATCTTGCTAGTCGGCAC
>JAXHSZ010000529.1:0-4097 GCA_034190725.1 Thermodesulfobacteriota bacterium | reverse complement strand
GCAGAAGACAAGCTTTGGATTGACCTCTTTCAGGTTCTCATAACCCACGCCCAACTTGTTCATCACTCCCGGTCTGAAACTCTCGAAAAGCATAATTCTCCCCTTGAATTCAATCAGCACTAATGCTATTATGCCGGTATATAAAAAATCCACCCATAAAACTCCCATCATAAAGAATTTATGTAGCCTTTCACGGGTTCGAGGTTCACAGGTTTCAGGTTCAAGAAAGAACGCAGTGATAATAAAAAGCTGTACTTTCTCTCTTCTGACACCTGAAACCAAGATTTAAGTGTTCATTATGAACATCCTCATCACTCAAGAGTATTAATGACAAGGCCTGTGAACGGTTATGAAACTTGAAGCTCAAAGTAAATTTTCCTGCATGTATAACCCTGCAGCAAAGCGCCAGGGCCATTTGCTAAGATATTACAAATCTTCTTGAGTAGATTCTTTCAATATGTATTAAAACAGTATAATCCATTACACATATATTATACGATATAAAACCGTTGCCATTGGATTCTAATCACTTGAGGGAGAAAGATGAAGGCAAAGGAAATACCCGAGACAAATCTCGATGGGCTCATCCGGAGGATCAAGGAAGAAGGCTTGGAAGAGGCCAGGAAAAAGACGGAAGAGATTACCGTTTCTGCAGAGCAGAGGGCCTCTGAGATCGTAGAAGAGGCCAGGCAGGAAGCGGAAGCAATCCTGAAAGAGGCCGAAGAAGCGAGAAAAAGAGAAGAGGAAGCGGGGAGAAGAGCGCTGGAACAGGCTGCCAGAGATACCGTCCTTCGTGTCAAGGAGTCTCTGATACAGATATTCGACATTGTCCTGAAAGAAGAAACTGGAAAGATTCTCTCCGGAAAGGAACTTGAGAGAATAATCATCCGTGTCATTGACGAATGGATAAAAGACAGAGACGAAGGAGTGCAATTGGAGATATTGCTCAATGAAAAAGAGAGAAAAACTCTGAAGGATTTCCTTCTTTCCAAATACAAGCAAAAAATAAAGACAGGCATAGAAGTAAATGCCCACCCCAGAATAGAAAAAGGATTTCATGTGGAGGAAAAAGGGAATAATTTCTACCATGACTTTACGGACGAGGGAATTTCCGATGTTCTTGCAGCTTACCTGAACCCAAAACTGGCGGAGATTCTCGATTCCGGCAAAAAAGAGAACGAAGGGAAAGAAAGAGGGTGAAACAAGAGTACTACTATACAATCAATTCCCTGCCTCATCTTTCATTTGACAGACCTCTTCCTATCACTAGGGAAGACTTTCTCTTCCGAACCCAATCGGAATTGAACGTAAAGGATTTTGATATACTACGATCCGTCCATCTCCGCCAAACAGAACCCGAAAGAGTATCTATTCATGTATTGAAGCGATGGTATGATTGGGAGAGAGGGCTGAGAAACCGGCTTGCCCTTTTGCGCGCAACAAAGCTCGGGGTTGATCATAAAGAATTCATACGAGCCGGGGATGAGGATGAATCATCTGTTCTTTTGGCTGATGAGGTCTTTCAAATTGAGTCCCCAGTCGATGCGGAACATGCGATCAACAAGGCCGGATGGGATTTTCTTGAAGAACTGGAGCAAGGCCGCTATTTTGATCTGGAAAAGTTGGCCCTTTATTTTCTCAAGCTCCAGATATTGGAAAGAATATCCCTTTTCAATGAGGAGAAAGGAAGGGAAAGATTGGAATCCATTTTGGATCAGGTAGTCTCCATATGGAAGCAGGAGGGCGAAGTTGGATTCTGCGAATGAGAAGAGAGGCACTATAATCGGTATCAACGGGAATCTGATCACCGTTGAATTTCAAGGTGATGTCAGGCAGAACGAAGTGGGATATGCCGTCCTCGATGAAAAACGACTCAAGTCGGAAGTGGTCCGGTTGAAAGGGAACAAGGCGGACCTCCAGGTCTTTGAAGACACTTTCGGACTCAAAGCAGGAGATGCAGTTGAATTTACAGGGGACCTTCTCTCCGTGGAATTGGGCCCAGGTCTTTTGGGACAGGTCTACGACGGTCTTCAAAACCCCTTGTATAAACTGGCCGAAGAAGCAGGCTACTTTCTCCCGAGGGGCAGGTATATCACGGCTCTTCCCGAAGATGTTTCGTGGGATTTTCAACCGATTGTAAAGACTGGGGACATGGTCCGAGCCGGAGACGCCGTCGGCGTAGTTCAGGAAGGCATCTTCAATCACAAGATCATGGTCCCGTTTCAAATGCAGGGCCGTTACCAAATCACGGAAATCTCCCAAGCAGGGGCGTATGCCGTCAATGAACAGATCTCAGTAATCCGGAGTAAAAGGGGAGAAGAGATACCTTTGAGCATGGTCTTTGAATGGCCGGTGAAGAGGCCCGTCACCATATATGATGAAAGGCTCGATCCCTCGGAGCCCCTTCTCACAAAGATACGGATCATCGACAGTCTCTTTCCCGTTGCAAAAGGCGGAACCTACTGCATCCCCGGACCATTCGGTGCGGGAAAGACGGTTCTTCAACAAATCACAAGCAGAAACGCGGAAGTGGATGTAGTGATCATAGCGGCATGCGGTGAGAGGGCGGGCGAAGTTGTTGAGACCATCAGAGAGTTCCCTAAAATAGAGGACCCTTATACGGGCAAGTCCCTCATGGAACGGACAATTATCGTGTGTAATACAAGCTCCATGCCTGTTGCGTCCAGAGAGGCATCCGTGTATACGGCCGTTGCCATGGGTGAATATTACCGTCAGATGGGTCTCAATGTTTTGATATTGCCCGATTCCACATCGCGATGGGCACAAGCAATGAGAGAGAGATCCGGCCGTTTGGAGGAGATCCCCGGAGAAGAGGCATTTCCGGCCTACCTTGAATCCGTTATTGCCAATTTCTATGAAAGAGCAGGCCTGGTGAAGCTTCGGGACGGAATTACCGGTTCAATCACCATCGGGGGAACCGTCAGTCCCGCAGGAGGGAACTTCGAGGAACCGGTGACTCAGGCGACACTCAAGGTAGTGGGCGCTTTTGAAGGCCTCTCACGAGAGCGGTCGGATGCCAGACGTTATCCCGCGATCGATCCTCTGGAGAGCTGGACAAAATACAACGGAATCATTGACACGCAATCCAGGCATGCCATGATCAGCCTTCTCACAAGGGCCAATGAGATCGATCAGATGATGAAGGTTGTGGGAGAAGAGGGAACCTCTTTAGAGGACTACATGTTCTATTTAAAGGGCGAGTTTTTCGACAGTGTCTATCTCCAGCAAAACGCCTTTCATCCTGTTGACGGGGCCACATCAAAAGAGCGCCAAATCAAGGTCTTTTCTTTGATTGAAAGAATAGTCACTTCTTCCTTTGAATTCAAGGACAGGGATGAGGCCAGAGAATTCTTTCAAGATCTGAGACTTGCATTTCTTGATTATAATGTGTCGGAATGGGAATCCGATGGATTTGTTGAAAATGAGAATCGAATCCAGGCGATGTTGGAGAAGCACATCCGTGAAGAACCTGAAATAGGGCTGGTGAGGAAAAGGCAGAGCCTGATAGAGTCCGATATGGATGCCACATTCAGCAGATCTCGACATGCGGCCACCCTCAAACAGGGCAGGTTCACAACAGTGAGTATGGAAGATGAGGAAGATATATAACAGGATCATTCAAATTTCAGGAAACGTCATCGTTGTTTCCGCCACAGGCATACGATATGGCGATCTTGCCGTTGTTTCATATGAGGGGGGGGAATCCCTCGCAGAGGTCATCCGCATAAACGGAGATCGTGTGTATCTTCAGGTCTTCGCCGGGAGCAGCGGAATCTCCACGGGCGATGAGGTGCGCTTCCTGGGACATCGCATGGAAGTCTCTTTTTCGAAAAATCTTCTGGGAAGGGTCTTTGACGGAACCGGGCAGCCAAGGGACAGAGGGCCGTCGCTGACGGAAAACCTCATTGAGGTGGGCGGCCCTACTGTAAATCCCACCCGGCGGATCATCCCCAGGAACATGATACACACTGGAATCCCCATGATAGATGTCTTTAATTCACTGGTTGAATCGCAAAAAATATCCATCTTCACCACATCCGGCGAGCCCCACAATGAACTCCTGGCCAGGATTGCAT
>JAXHSZ010000528.1:0-14066 GCA_034190725.1 Thermodesulfobacteriota bacterium | reverse complement strand
AACGTTTCGAATCGAACTCACTGAAGGGGTGGCTTCACTTTCGTCCACTTCGAATCGTTTTTTACTCCATATTCAGCAACCTACAACCTCTCGTTACAAAAAGAATCGCTCAATTTAGGTATAAATTAAAATGTCCACAATTCAAAACAAGTTCTGTATGGTGCTATCGTTTTTTGTAATTGAGATTTCTGTCATTTGAATTTGTTTCGTGCATCGATATTCGGATTTCAATGCTGCTTCAAAATGAATTGAATACAGACATGCAGGGTGGGCTGTGCCCACAAGAGCAGACCAACAAAAAGAGTAAACAAGGAGGTTCATTATGGGAAAACAGTACTTGTTTCGGGTTTTATTTGTTGTGTTTCTGGTTTTTATCGTTTTCAATTTGCGAGGCAACACTGTCAGCGGCAAAGGAACAAGGGGTGTAACGGATGATCAAATAAAAATAGGAGTAATTGTCGACCTCACAGGTCCCACCTCCAATGTTGGGGTCGTGATGATAGAGGCATACAAAAACTATATACGTCATGTCAATGAGAGTGGGGGTATACATGGAAGGAAGATTAAATTAATTGCAGAGGATGATCGTTATTCCATACCCGCAGGTATTGCTGCATTTAAAAAGCTGTTTTTTAAAGACCAAATAATGACAATTATGGGGCCGGTTTCCGTTGGTGAAGTTAAGGTCTTATTCCGCCATATAGAAAAACATAAAATTCCCGTTTTGCCATGGGCTCCTGACAAGTCAATGAAGAGCCCGTACAAAAGGTACATATTTCCAACCAATGGATACTATGCGAATGAATTGGGAGTCCTTCTTGATTATATTCTGAATGAGGTAAAACCTGTCAACTTGAAAATGGCATTTTGCTATCCGGACGTGGAATCAGGGAAGGCCGGAAAGGTTTGGGCTTTGGATTGGGCCAAGTTTTTCGGGATAAAACTTCATTTTGAGATTATACCTATGGGTGCTATTGATGTTACATCGCAGGTTCTGAGCATGAAGAGAGCAGGCATAACCCATGCTTTATTAGGCCATGTTGCACCAGGGGTGGCCGCCTTGCTTAAGGATATGAAGAAGTTCGGACTGAATATTCCCTCCTACGGATTATCGGCTGGGTGTACTGAAGATGTTATCAGGTTGGCTGGAGAAACAACAAAGAACTATTTGTCTACCAGTGCGTATAGCTCATGGTATGAAGAGAGCCCCGGAATGGTAAAGTTGAGGGAGATCAGTACGCAATATAATCCAGATGCAGAGAAATCATACAGGATCAAGAGTTACTCCATTGGATGGGTTGTTCCTACAATCCTATGTGAAGGATTGAAAAGAGCAGGAAGAAAGTTGAATGGAGAAAAACTTGTAGATGCTTTGGAGACCATGAAAGAGTTTGATACTCAGGGGATATGTAGCCCTATCACCTATACTTCTTCAATACATCATGGTTTGGAATACACCCGGATTTTTAGGGCTGATCCAGATAAAATCAAGCTCATTCCCATTACCGACTGGAGGCTGCCGCCTGCAAGAGAGTAATCCCAGGTCCTTGAGAGAGGGTCGACATCTTGGATGAGGGAATTTCTACGGAAAGAAAGGAGAGACCGGAATATGGGGAAGAAACCGTTCAAAAAGAATGCTCATTTTTTCTTTGTCCTCACTTCACTTGCAATGACATTTTTTATTTCTGAACAGAAGGCTCTATCACAGGATGTACGAGGTGTTACCGACACGTCGATTAAAATCGGGATTATTGCGGACATGACCGGCCCGATAGCATCCGTTACGGGGATATTGGCACCGGCAACCAGGAATTGTGTGCGCTACATAAATGAAAAAGGAGGTGTTCACGGGAGGCAGATTGAGGTTGTTGCAGAAGACGACCACTATTCCATTCCCGTGGGCATCGCTGCTTTCAAGAAACTTGTTTTCAGGGACAAAGCATTTGCAGTTATGGGGCCTTATCATACTGCATCAATAAAAGCACTCTTCGGCCAGGTGGACAAGTATAAGATTCCAGATATTGCCGCCATTCCCCAACCGAGTATGGTGAATCCAGTAAAGAGGTTCCTGTTTGCCACCGGGGAATTTTACGACGATGATATAGGTGTGTTATTCAATTATATTATGCGTGAACTCAAACCCAAAGATCCCAAGATTGCATTTTGCACTTTTGATGGAGAATCAGGGAAGGAAGTACACGATTCCGTTAAGAAGTGGGCTCGTTTCTTTCACTACGAATATTCAATTCCAAAAGTCATTATTCCCCTGGGTGCCATGGAGGCGTCTTCTCAGGTTTTGACCATAAAAAGGAAAAAGATCACACATATACTGATGCATCATTCAGTTTCAGGAGCATCTCTTTTGTTGCGAGAACTCAAGAAATTTGGACTGAGCACACCAGTTTTTGCGGATGTGTTGTCATGTTCCGAAGATACAGTGAAATTGGCAGGGAGTGCTTCAATGAACTATACAGGTGCTCACGGCTTCAGCTCATGGTACGATGACACTCCGGCAATGAAAGAGGTTCGGGAGGTAACATTGAAGTATCATCCGAGGACGGAAAAACCGTGGCGTTCCAAGTATTATACGGTAGGTTGGCTTGGAATGACACTTCTCTATGAAGGGATGAAAAGGGCGGGGAGAGATCTCACTCCTGAATCCTGCGTTCAAGGGCTGGAAAGCATCAAGGATTTTGATACACGAGGACTGTGCGGCCCGGTAACGTTTTCACCCACTGACCATAAAGGATTCAGTTCTTGTAAACTTTTTAAAGCGGATCCAGAAAGCGGAAAACTCGTCCCTATCACAGATTGGACGAATCCGCCTACACCCTAGCAACAGTTTTCAGGTTTCAGTTTTCAGGTTCATAAAAAGTTCAGTTGATGAGGAGGTTGGAAGTGATGAAGAATTCTACGTCGATGGTGTTGTTTGTTGGTTTCTTGATAGGGGTTCTCCTTTTTCCGATTGGAAATTCGGTTTACGGTGAAGAGGCAAGGGGTGTAACGAAAAATTCAGTAAAACTCGGTGCAATTGTGGACTTAACGGGACCTATTTCAAATGCCGGTGTTTTAATAGTGAAGGCTTATAAGAACTTCATAGCTTCCATTAACGAAAGTGGAGGAATACAGGGCAAAAAGATCAAATTGATCATTGAAGACGATCGGTATTCCATTCCTGCAGGGATAGCAGCATTCAAGAAGCTGGTATTTAAAGACCAAGTACTCACGATAATGGGGCCCATTTCCATAGGAGAAGTGAAGGTTTTGTTTCGTCATATTGAAAAGAACAAGATACCTATATTCCCATGGGCGCCTGATGAGGCGGTTGTGAATCCATACAAGAGATATGTATTCCCGACAAACGGTTTTTACGACAATGAATGGGGCGTGATTTTTGATTATCTTGTGAATGAACTGAAGCCTGAGAATCCTAAAGTTGCCCTGTGTTATCCTGATGTGGAGTCAGGGAAAGTTGTCAAGGGTTCAGCGGAACAATGGGCTAAATTCTATAATCTGAAACTGCACACGGAAATAATACCCATCAATGCCATAGATGTCACCTCACAGGTTTTAAGCATGAAGAGGGCGAAAGTAACCCATATCTTGATACACCATGTTGCCCCCGGCGCTGCAGCCGTCCTCAGAGGTTCGAAGAAGTTTGGGTTGGATGTGCCGTTGTTGGGAACGTCCGCAAGCTGTACGGAAGATATTATCAGATTAGGAGGAGATACAACAAAAAACTATGTGGGCGCCAGTCCATACAGTTCATGGCAGGAAGATACTCCGGGAATGGCTAGGGTACGAGAGGTAAGTATGAAGTTCAATCCTGCCGATGAGCAATCATATAAGATCAAAAGCTATATGATAGGATGGGTTATCCCGGAGATTCTTTTTGAAGGAATAAAAAGGGTTTCAGATGGATTGAAGGGTGAGAGCCTTGTAACTGCTCTTGAAACAATAAGAGACCTTGATACACAGGGTATTTGCGGCCCAATAACATACTCACCCAAAAAGCATCACGGGCTGAATTACAGCAAACTTTTCAAAGCGGATCCTGCAAGAGGCGAGCTTGTTCCCATAAGTGATTGGAGAATGGCACCTTCAAAAGAGGAATAAAGGGATGGGGCTGAAATAACATCCTTGAGTTGGCACTCATGATTAAGGTTGGAATTGCTCGATCTGAAAACACAAAACCAGAGGAATAGAAGTGCTTATTTTGCTGACTCTGAAGCAAAAAAACTTCGAACCGGACTCACAGAAGGGTTGGTTTCACTATCGTCCGCTTCGAACGGTTTTTTCTCCATATCAGCAAACTACATTCTCTAGTGACGGAAAGAATCTCTCAGCTGAGAGAAATCTACAGCGTATGGCGGCTCATTTTAAAAGGAGAAAGATTTATGAAAGACAGTTGTTGGCAGAAGATACTTGTTCTTGTTTTTTTGGTGTTCATTTTCCTCATTTCGCAAAACAAATTCGCTTATTGTAAAGAGGCAAGAGGGGTAACAAAAGATTCAATCAAAATTGGAGTAATAGTGGACCTGGTAGGCCCCACTTCTAATGTGGGGGTTGTTATGGTGGAAGCCTATAAAAATCTTACCCGGCACATAAATGACGAAGGAGGTATACATGGAAGAAAAATCAAGTTGATCATTGAGAATGATCGTTATTCTATTCCAGCCGGGATTGCAGCATTTAAAAAGCTTTTATATAAAGACAAGGTCCTCTCAATTTTGGGCCCGGTGTCAGTGGGTGAAACAAAAGTATTGTTTCGCCATGTTGCCAAGAATAAGATCCCTATGTTGCCTTGGGCTCCCGACAAATCAATAATGGATCCGTACAGGCGATACATATTTCCCACTAATGGATTCTACGACAATGAATTAGGTGTGATTTACAACCACCTTATGAATGAATTGAAACCTGTAAATCCAAAGGTAGCCCTTTGCTATCCTGATGTAGAGTCAGGCAAAATTCTCAGAAAATCGGCTGAGGATTGGGCCAATCATTTTGGATTGAAACTCCACATGGAAATTGTACCTTTGAGCGCCATTGATGTTACGTCTCAAGTTCTGAGCATGAAAAGAGCTGGGACAACCCATGTCTTAATACATCATGTTGCACCAGGCGCGGCCGCTGTTCTCAAAGATATGAAAAAATTTGGCCTTGATATTCCTTTATTTGGGACATCTGCCGCATGTACTGAGGATGTTATCAGAATAGGTGGTGAGGCATCAGAGAAGTTCGTTGGGGCAAGCCCTTACAGCTCCTGGTATGAGGACATTCCGGGCATGGCAAAGGTAAGGGAGATAAGCCTTACATATAATCCTGATGCAGAAAAGTCATACAGGATCAAAAGCTATTCTATGGGATGGGTCATTCCCCTTATTCTTTATGAAGGGCTGAAGAGGGCAGGTAAAGATGTAAATGGGGAAAAACTGGTAGCAGCGTTGGAAACAATAAAAGACTTGGATACGGAAGGCATTTGTGGTTTTATAACATATACTCCCACAATGCATTATGGATTAAATTACAGTAAGCTTTTCAAAGCAGACCCAAAAAGTGATCGGCTTGTTGCAATGACTGACTGGAGACTTCCTCCTGAAAGGAAGTAAGCCGGGATTTTGCTGACTGCAGTGTGCTATAGAGTAACAGATATTAAAATTCACAAGGGCAGAAGGAGGAATCCGGGTAAGTCCTACATTGCAGTACGTTGTCGAGGATTTCGACCGATAATGCAGTGAAATTTGATACATTGAAATCTATATCAGCTCAATATCAGCAGAAAAGTGAGGGATGGTTATGGAAATGAAAGGAAAGATATTGTCAGGGATAATCATTGTGTTTCTCCTCATCTTTTGTATACATTCGCCAAGCTATGGAGAGTCGATAAGAGGAGTTACAGATACTACCATTAAGGTCGGAGCCATCTTTGATCTCACTGGCCCCCTTGCAACGATTATCAAACCAATAGTGGAGGCGTTGAGAACATATACGCGTCACACGAATGATCAAGGTGGAATTAATGGAAGAAAGATCAAACTTATCGTGGAGGATGACCGGTATTCCATTCCTGCTGCTGTTTCTGCCTTTAAGAAGCTCTTGTACAGGGATAAGATATTTGCACTGCTCGGTCCTGGGTCCACAGGGGAGGCCAGAGTATTGATGGACCAGATCATGAAACAAAAACTTCCCTCTATTCCCATGGCTGCTGATGATGACATGATCACGCCATACAAGAGATATATATTCCTGTCCATAGATACCTACCGGACGGAATTGGGAGTCTTGTACGATTACATCATTGAAACCTCCAAACCTAAAAAACCTAAGATAGCATTGGCTCTGGTCGACTCAGGGGTCAAAGCAGTGGGTATCCGAGAAACCAAAAGATGGAGCCGCTTCTTTGGAATAGATATTGATGTCATCTTAGTCCCGGTGAATGTCCTGGATACTACCTCGGAAGTTCTGAGTTTAAAACGGAAAAAAGCAGATCATATTATCGTAGGTCATTCCATACCTACTATTGCCCTTTTTCTGAAGGATGTAAAGAGATACAACGTAGATGCCAAGGTATTCGCATCATACTCTGGGACTTCGGAAGATGTGATCAAGATAGCAAAAAATGCAGCGGATGATTTCTATGGAGTGCATCCTTTCAGTTCCTGGTATGATGACACTCCGGGAATGGCCGAAGTAAGGAAGATAACCCTTGACTATCACCCAGGCACTGAAAAACCGTATCGGAGTAAGAATTATACCCTGGGTTGGGTAATGACTAAAATTCTTTTTGAAGGACTCACAAGGGCGGGCAAAGATCTTGATGAAGAGAGACTCGTAGATGCATTGGAGACGTTCAGGGATTTCAGTACAAGAGGGATGTGCGGTCCCATTACGTATACTTCAGAAAGCCACGAAGGGTTGCAATATGTTAAGGTCTTCAAAGCAGATCCAAAGACCGAAACACTCGTTCCCATTTCCGATTGGAGAAAGGCTCCTGAAGATAGGGAGACGAAATAGTCAATATCATAAGAGCATAAGAGGAATAATTGCCATTTTTCACCACACAATTTATGAAAAGAGCACTAGGTAGTGTCCATCCAGAAATGAGATATTTTCTGCAAGGTCAAGGAAGACGAAGATTTTAACCGCAGGAATACATTGGGTATTTTGAGGATTAAAATCTGAGTCTGACGCAGAGATTGCGGAAAATAGCCATTTATGGATAGACACTATCTATATCTCCTCGGATGCGTCAACCTGTCCTCCCCCCAGGGATAGTCTCTGTCCAGGTCTTTGACGGCAGATGCCGGTGGAACAGATGCGTCGTCCCGTATGCCCATGTGGTCTTTATACAGGGCCATGAGCTTCTTTGCCCGGCTTGCAAATCGATCTGAGATGGATCGATGATCCACACTGTCAGCTCCGAATGTTGAGTTGGACACCTGTGCGAATGCATTGGCCAGGTCATCGCAGCACAGGGATGCGGCAAGACATGCAAGGGCGTCAATATCCGCATCCGGTATCGTAGTGGCGTCTCGGAGTGCCGTGTGGGTCACACGGAAACTCTCGGTAGCGGATGGGGCGTCTGAGAGTAATCTGAGTTTCTTTCCTGTCACTGCCTGATAGATCGTATAATCCTCAGCCTCCAACAGGTCCGCAGGCACGTTGTCCACAGGAAACTCAATCTGTAAAACAGTTGAGAAGTCCTCATCCCAGCCTGTGGGCAGATTATAATCATGCCCGCCGTCTCCGGTGATGTCCTCTGCGATAATCCGCGGCCTTGCCCTGGAATACCTGCTGACCGCTTCATTGATATTCCGGTCGTAATCATCCGGATTCGTGAGTTTTCCCGAATCATCCTTGACCTTATCAATGATCCTGTCTCTGATGTCCGCAAGTGTACTCATATTGCAGTCCTCAGGTTCCGGGTGTCAGGGTTCAGGTGTCAGGGTTCATATTTTGTGTCTTCCTTTCCTGACACCCGAAACCTGACACCTGACCTCTTCTTATACCCTCTTCAAAACCAAATGAACTGTAATGTCATCCCACGTGGGGGATGTTCCGCCGATTGTCAGATCGATGGAAATCTCCGCTTCGTCCGCCAGATTCGCATCACTGATGACTCCGTCTGTGATGGACCCCGCCGTGATGCTCATGGCAGAGCTGAGTATGGTGGTCCCCGCCTCCTTCACGTCTATGGAAAGGGTCGGGCTCGTGCCCCCGGATGCCCTGGCAGTGGCGGAAACGCCGATTGCCCTGTGCGCCCAGGGCAGCTTGAACTTCACCACGTCGGCTACTGAAGCCGTGTACTGCCCTGATATGTGAATCGGCAAAATGCTGTATCCCGGACTCGCCGGTGTGATATTCTCTATGGTCATCTCATCCTCCTTTTCAAATGAACTTTAAACTTCAAACTTGAGTCACTTTAGCTCACTTCAAACTTAAACCACCGCCTTATACGCTCCCCTGTAATCCACGATCTCGCACTCATACTCATGGCGGATCTTGTACTGGATTTTGTCCGCAACGAAGAACTGACCCACTGCCGGGTTCTCTGCCACGAACATCTCAGGCTCTTCCTGTCCGTTCAAGAAGGCGATCTCGATGATCTCCACCTCATTGGGATCCGCAAAGAGCATCCAGTCGTCTGCGTCCGTCTGGAACGGGTTGACGAAGATTCCGCCGCCGTCAGCACCGAAGTACTGATAGACCGGATTCCCGAAGTTGGAGGTACCGGGGTCTCCCTGTGTGCGGTTGATCTTCTCTGCCGTGTCCCAGAGGGCCGTTGGTATGGATAAGGTCTTGGCCGTGAGCATGAGCTTCTCGTTGCTTCCCGGCTCTGTCTGGTCCATCAATGCCTTGATGCCGGAAACCAGAGTGGCCACTGCGTATGCGGATGCCCCCAGGTTGTTGTGGTCCGCATGAAAGACCGCCTTGCTGTCTCCCTTGTATGTGTCGTTGTTGATGAACTTGTTCCAGCTTCGCTTGGCAAGGGTTCTTCTTGCTGCCCGGGGAAGTCTCTTCACGATCTTCTGAACCGCACCCATGTCGTCGTTGATGATCATCCTCCTGGTGATGGTGATGATCCCGCCCTTCTGGTTGATGGCGTAGCTCACCTCTTCATCGCTGAGGGTTCCCAGGTCCGGATAGTCGTTGGTTTCAGGGGTCACGTCCGGCAGGTCTCCGAAGTACTCTATTCGCACGGATTCGATGGTTCTGAAGTCTTTTGCCCTGCGTTTGGTGGAGATGAGCCTGCTCGCTCCGTAGTCAGGCACTTCTTTGTAATCCTGCACCATTCTTCTGTAGAGGGTGTTGCCCAGCACGTATGAGAAGGTCGTGGATGTGAAAGCGCCCCTCAGTCTTTCCAGTTGTGCCGGATTATCTATGAACCCCCTCACCTCCGTGTCTCCAGTGATCTCAACGTATGCGGCCCTGATCGAGTCGAATGGGTCGATGTCTGTGAAGTCATCGCTCACCTCCACCTCAAAGAGCCTGTCCATAGCCGCCTGGATCTTCTCCGGTTCTTCTCTGACCACCCTGATCTGACCGGCTCCGTCCACTGTGCCCGCACAGGTGAGTTTGTCGATATACTCCTTCTCGTCTTTGATGGACGCCTTGAGGTCGTCTTCTTCAAAGATCTTCCCCTCGAACTGTTTCTTCACTTTTGCCTGGGAGAGTTCCGAGAGTCCCGAATCTTTCAGCTCGTCACGCAGGATCATCCTGCAGGCCGTGATCTTCGCCTCTTCGAGGATCTTCCTGGTTTCACCCGGATCTTTGCTGCCTGGGTCATCATCTCCGGAACCGTTCTGCCCGGGCGGTTCAGCCAGTGCACCGGCCACGAGCTTTTCAAGGTCCTCGTCCGTGATCTTCTCCTGGTCGATCTTCTCCAGGATGTCGGGCCTCTTTGCTGCCAGCAGTTTCAAAAGCTTTTCTTTCATCGTGTCCTCCTCTTTCTTTGCCGCGGTCATGCGCAGCAGTCTTCCTCCACCAATGGGGTTATAGACCACGTCGATCTCGACTCCATTGATCTCGGTTACTTTGCGGTATTTTCCTGCTCTGGCGGTCTTCCCTGATACATCGTGGGACAGACCGATCAGGTCTTTCTTGCCCTTGTCCCAGGCATCCATGATCATGTCTCTGAGCCATGACGCTGTCTTGAGGATGATCCAGTCGCCTTCGAGGCCATTGTCGTTCTCGGACACGTTCTCGATCCATCCCACCATGTCACGGACGCTCTTTCCGAATGGATGAGGCCGTCCCTGGTGCTGGGCCTCTGTCAGGGCAAAGACCCTTGCTCCTTCATAGAACGGACTCGCCGCCACAATCACGTCCCTGGGGTATTCTATCCTTCCCTGGCGATCAAGGCCTGCCTCGATCAACTGCACCCGCCATTTGAATCCATCCGCTTCTTCCACTGCCCCGACGATCCGCATGGCAGCCTGGGCCTTGATCTCTTCTTTCTTCTCATGCCATCTGCCGTCGTCGCCTTTTTCATACTTGTTTTTCACCGCTGCCCATGCAGTTGCAGCGCTCTTTTCCTCATCCCCGTCGTACTGCTCAAATGCGCTGTTATAAGCGCTCATCCATATCTCCGCCGCATGTTCCGGCAACGCCTTCACCGCATCAGGCAGTGTGTCTTTTGTATACGGCATGAACTGCCCTCCTTCTTCCGATATGGGCACGCAGCAGCGTGCCCCTACCTGTCACTTTTTCCCAGGGTGTATTTTCGCCCGTCCTTCGTCACGATGACCGTCCCCTCCGGCGTACTCCTGGAACTGAGAATATCTCCCGGCTTCAGATCCCTTTCAACCGGAAAATACCGTGTCTTCTTCTCCCCATCCTTTGTGATCTCTCTCTTCTCAGACGTGTGAAACCTCAATCCCTTCAATTGCTTCTCCTCAATCCTCGGCATCTTCTCCTCCTTTTCTCAGACTTGCAGACTTTCAGACGTTCAGACTATCAGACTGTCAGACCATCAGACTTTCAGACATTCAGACATTCAGACTATCTGCTAGTCTGTCCGTCTGTTGTCTGCTAGTCTGTCCGTCTGTCAGTCTGTCTGTCTGTTGTCTGCTAGTCTGTCCGTCTGCTAGTCTGTCCGTCTGCCCCCTGCCCCCTGCCCCCTGCACCCTGACAACTGCACCCTTTTCACGCCCACCCGGCATGATACGGCACATGGTCTCACCCGCAGTGAATCACCTCTTCTATGGGCGCTCCCGGGTCTCTTGGAAACATCATTGAAACTCCGCCGATACTGAAGGGTTCATTCACGGGCACGTGCTCTCCGTGTGCTGCCAGGTGGGAGGCCCTCGGTACTTTTGGATGGCCCACATGTCTCCATTCCTTTTCCAGTCTTTCCACATATTCCGCAGCCTCTTCCATTCGTGACTGTGTGGCCTTTGAAAAGACCCGGCCCATCTCGGTCTGGGTGATGGTCTCGGCCCGCTGTGCAATGGATCTGAATACTGACGGGTCTTTAAGGTTCTTCCCGATGGCCCCGGCCACTTCCTGGGGTGTCTTCTGTCCCAGGATTCCCATTGTCAGCTCTGTCCTGATCTTCTCAAATGCCGCCTGGGATACGTCGTCCAGCTTGTGGAATGCAAAGTCCTGAAATGCATCCATCACAGTTGGAGACATGCGCGGCATTGAAACGTATATCCCACCCCTGTCAAGGGGGATATCCACCATGTCATGCCCCTTGCCGATCATCTCGTCCATGCCCTCTTTTGCAATGTTTTTCAACTCATTGCCCGTGCTTTTCACCATCGCATCGATGGCGGACAGCATCTTCGGAAGATAATGCGCATCCCACGAACCAATGGCCGCCTCGGCAATCTCGGCCCGAACATCCTTTTGAAGTGCTCTTAATATCTTTCGCACTGCCATCTCTTTCGACACAATCCCCCGATCCTTCTCCCTCAGAATCCGCCCGATCTCCCTCTCAATCTCTTTCTTCATAATTACCGATTTCACCTTTCGGCTTCCACCTTTGACCTTTCAGCCCTTAGCCTTTCGCCTCAATAATCCTCATACCCCTCTCTCCCCTTCTCCCCCTTCTTCTTCTCCCCAACGGCCTCCACATCCAGTTCCAACCCCAGATATCGAAGCCCGAATATGAATGAGACCGTAGCCGTGTCTTTGTCGATCCAGCCCTGGTTTTCCGCAATCATCAGAGAGGATGCAAGCTGTTGTATGGCGGATGCAAACTTGGTGATGTCCCTGGTAGCCATCTCAGGGACGTTGATGGAGTATCCGTATGCTTCATCTTCAGGAACGGTGAGATACCTGGCTTCCAGTGCTTTTTCGATCACGCAGTCGCACACACGCTCCAGGATGTATTTCACGGTCTTCTGTCTGGATGAGAGGGTCTTGAATGCGGGCGCGCCCATCTCCAGGGCAGTGGCCCTGTTCACGTCCCCGCCTCCCCCGAACCAGTGCTCGGGCAGAGATTTACTGCCCAGAATATGGTTTCGGAGCAGCCGTGCCCCTGTTTCAGCGTCGACTGATTTCAGATCGGGCGTTATTTCATTCAGCTCGACACCTTCGTTGTGTGCGTATACTGAGCCTGCTTTCTTTGTGAATCTCCGCAGCTCCTCATCAAGCTTAGCACTGTCCCCGCCCTTGACGAGAAGGTCCCACACAAAGGTGTTGAGAAGGGGCCATTTGTCTGCATAGTCAAAGAGAAACTGCTCGTATGCGTCGAGCCAGTCTGCGATCACAAAGAGGTCCGATGTTCCCCTGGGGGCGTTGGTCACGTTATTGATGCTGAAGAAGAAGCACTCCCCTGCTGAATATCCCTTTCGCAGGGCCTTTGCCTCGTTGCTCAGGAGGTCTTCCGCGTCCCGCGGGAGGACGATTCCGTACTTCTTCCCGTCTTCGCCGGTCTGTCCCTTGAGGATCACGCCGATCACCATCTTGCAGTTCTCAGGGTCGGTCTCCACTTTCTTGATCCGGGCAGGGTCGATGTAGCCCAGCCGTATCCTTCCTGTCTGTTCGGCTGTGTATACAGGCCAGCACTGCTCTCCGTAGATGCCAAGCTCCCTCACGAATTTCTCAAGAGAGATGTCCATCGCATTGATGGGGTCATTCCAGAAGCCTTCAAGGACCTCTTTCACATTGTCATTCTCAGCTTCAAAGGGGAGTCCTTCTCCCACAACAAAGTCCTTTGTGATCTCGATGATCCAGTTAGCCAGGGGGTTGGTCTTCCACAGCCAGTAACAGATCTCGATCATCCGCTCCTGGGTCACATCGGGGAGCTGCCTGTCCGGCTGTCCTGTGAGCCGGGTCCAGCCCTGGTCTTCCTCCCTGCCGATGGAGACCGTGGCAGCGGTGATCCTCTCCTCCACAATCCTGTCGATCTCCCCTCCGAATACAGCCGATGCGATTCGTTCTCTCAACCCCATAGTCTTGATTTCCTCTCTGCGTGATACCAGTCAGGTTCTGATTCCATGCCGACTGTTACGGGTATGATGCTTGCCCCTGCTGCATGCTCTGCTAAAGCCAGACTCCAAAAGTGATCCGAATGACCGGCATCCGTCCTGGCAGCATCAAATCGGATATTCCCTGCGGCTGTGGTGACTTTTCTCACGCCGTGGAGGTCTTCCCTGATTTTTCTGTCCACGGGGATCCGCACGGTTCTGTCCTGGAACTTCCTGAGGAGCCCGAATGCAAGCTCTTCCTTCACAGCCTGGGTAAATGTCACGGCTTCCACTCTGTACTCCCCGAATTCTTCCTGTGCTTCTTCTGCGAGTTGCATGCCCAGGCCGGTTGAATCGATACATGCCCTTTGCACATGGGGCAATAGCTCAAAGAGGGCTTCTCTCTGCTCCCTGAAAGGCCTTCTCTCCATTGCAATGACCATGCGCGTGTAATCCACGTCTCCCAGGGTCTCCACAATCCAGATCACGGAGAGATCCTTCTTTCTGCCGATGTCCATGCCCAGATAGAGGTTGCCTGACGGCAGATGTTCAATATCCTGTCTTCCAGTTCGGTAAGCTTATTCGGTGCGCTGAAATCCCCGCGGTAGTGCTCTATGGTCTTAATCTCGCCATCAATGGTAATTGAAG
>JAXHSZ010000527.1:0-9316 GCA_034190725.1 Thermodesulfobacteriota bacterium | reverse complement strand
TTCGATATCCAGGATCGCTTCTTCCACCTCGGACAAAAGCTCCATGGCCTCCTGGCGGTATGTTTCTGCGTGTATATTTAACTGGCTCATTGGTTACATGCTCCCTTATTGATTGATCGATTAGTCAAGTTGTTAATCAGTCTTCCTTTCAAATACGCTACTATTCTTTTCACCTGAGCACCTTTTTAATTACTGCTATCAGCTGTTCGGGATTGAATGGTTTGACGATCCATCCGGTAGCGCCAGCGGCCTTGCCCTCCTGCTTTTTTTCGGCCTGTGATTCAGTCGTCAGCATGATGATCGGAATGAATTTAAATGCGGATATTGCCCGCACCTGTTTGATGAGCTCGATACCGTCCATGTTTGGCATGTTGAGATCGGTTATCAGCATGTTAATCTTTGTGCCATTGAGTTTATTAAGAGCATCTTTGCCGTCAACTGCTTCAACCACTTCATAGCCTGCATCTTTAAGCGTAAAACCCACCATCTGTCTAATGCTTGCCGAGTCATCAGCAGTCATTATTATTTTTGACATTTCCGGTCTCCTCTATATTTTTTCGGGTAATTGCATGGATGAAGATGTGATCCATTACCCACCCGACAGTTTTCCTACTCGATTACTCGACCAGGTTCAGTCCTGTCCGCTTCATTGCGCTATCCAATGCCTCCGAGTGTCCTGTCAGCGACATTTCCACTCCCTGCTCTTTCGCAAACTTAGAAGCCGAAAAGATCAACTGCATGATAGCTGTATCCAGTTCCGTTGTCTGTCCGACATCAAGCGCAAAACAACTCTCATCTTTCGTTAATCTAGATAGCACATTCTTTAGTTCTGCTGCTTCAGCAACTGTTACCTCGTCTTTTAACCACAAGACCGTTCCTTGCTCTGTTTGACTTTTTTCAAAAGGCATTTTCATTTCTCCGTATTTTGGGAATCAGTCAGTACCAAGATACCGTATAGTCGATGTGATCCGTTCCTCATTCGGTGAATTTTTACTCCGCCAATTCAGAAAAGCTCAATATTATCCCCAAGGTCATCATCATCTTTCACCCTCTGACCGAAAATCTCGCTTTCCTCATTCTGTCCATACGACGCATCAGACTCTTCACACAGATTAATATCATCTATCTGTGTATCTTCATTTGATCCTGGAAAAACGTTGTAGTTGCACAATTCTCTTGTCTGGAAGTTTGTCTCGTCACCGTCTTCTTTTGCCGGAGAACTAAAGGCCATTTCATGCGCTATACGCTCGTTCTCCATAGTATAACGGCTGGTTAGTTCGTCCATAATCAGTTTGCTAACATCCGATTCTATTTCAATGAGATATGGCTTTGCTGTTTCAATCAGTTCCTGCATTGTCTTTCTGATATATCCGATACGCTTGACCACTTTTTTGGAAAACTGAATTTCAGATGTGATCGCTGAAATATGGTGGGCTAGCTTTTTGCTTTTTTTGTCAAGCTCTGCAATATTCTCAGCCATTTCCCTGTTCAGGCCATCTAAAGCGTTCTTAGCTTCGGCGACTCTTTGTTTCAAATCTTCCGTCTCCTTTACGCCTTTGGCAAAAACACTCCCGATAACGGTTTGCAGATCGTCAGCAATCTCCAGGATCGCCTTGATCCCCGTTGATACTTCACCGACGACACAGTCTGATTTGGCTGAAATATCCCGAATTTCACGGGCAAGGACACCCAGAGATAACCCGCTTTTTCCTATATGTTCAGCTTCTATCTGCGCATTTAATGCAAGGAGTTTTATGTTCTCGGCAATATTTTTTACATCCTCAACAAAGGAAGACATCTCATTAACTGTTTTTGAAACCGCTTTTACATCTCTAAGTATAAGACGGTTATTTTCTGTGTTTTCCGAAAGCGAAGATATAACAGTGGATAATTCGCTGGCGAATTGAACTATTATTGAATTATCCGATTCTGTTCTACCCGCTTTCGACGTCATTGAAATCTCTTCAGACTGCTCAGAGATACGGCAGGCCATCTTTTCAAGGGCGGTAATCAATTTTTTTTCTACATTTTCCATCTCGTGTGCCAAAAGATCGAGCTGAGACATCTGAACGTTCGAAATCTTTGATATATTTGCCGCCAAATTTTCCCCGCAGCCACTATCGAAAGCCGCCTTCTCTTCTATATTGTTACAAATATCTTCTATTGCTTGAGCCACATGTTCCATTTTTTGCCGGGAAATATCATGAAACTGCACGGACATGACAACCTCGCCCACTCTTTTTAATATTTCAGAGAAACGTGAAGCGATGTTTGCCGACAGAGCGGTTGAAAGATCAAACATTCCTTTGAGTCTGCCTAAAGCGTTGTTTATCTTTTTCTCAGTCTGTTCAACTTGTTCGCGGTGTTTTTGCGTATGCTTATTGATCTTTCCGGCAATGGAAGCCATAGACGCATCAGCCGTTTTCAGATAGTCAAACATCTTGTTCACAATAATATCCGTTGTTACGGTAAGTTCGCTGACCTTATCAGCTAGGAAAACAGAGTCGCTCCCTTCCTTTATTTGAGTGCTCTGTATCCTGATGTTTGTTCCCAGCATTCGCAGCGTTCGCGAAATTACGTTAAAGTCTCTTTTGTGTTTGAAAAGCTCCTTGCTTTTTTCAGTAATTGAGATTATTCTTGAAGTTGCTTCGACCGTCTCAGCGTTACATTTTAAAATTGCCAAGGTTTCCTCAGAGACCCGTCCGGCCTGGTCAAGGGGGTTGCCTTGCCTGCTTCCTCCAAACAGTCCCGCAATGTAAGCAGATTGTTCTGAAAGCGATTTCGCGCTGGACGAGAAATCTTGTAGTCTGGCTCCTAGTGAAAGAAATTCATCCTCAGTATTGCCTGACATGTCGGTTAAGTGTTTTTTCTGTTCACGTAAGACGGCCACAAAGGGGAGAAAAACATTTTGCTGTTTATTTATTTCCTCTTTAAAAGGGGGAAGTTCTTTTAAACAGCAGTCGGCGTCTGATGTTTGAGCTTTATAATTTTGTGTGTTTGGAATTTTGTATCGGCATTTTTCAGCAAGGCTGCCGACCATGTTGAATAATCGACTGTAGAATTTAAATATAGTGTTAGCTAATTCATTCATTTCGATAGAAACCATTCACCTCTTTTTATACTTTTAGGAATTCAGCCCTCGTTTTTCCAATAAACTGTCATATCATTCCATGCTTCCTTCTTATGTCTACGCCATAAGACCTTCTTTCTCAAAACGCCATCTATTAAGAAACTTTTTATCCACAGATTTTTCCTTTCTTGGAAATCTTATAAAGGTACGTTTTGCCTATCTGTAGGAAAGGGAAGGCTTTTCTGTTGCTAGGAGTCTGTTGGATTACTACCTGGTTCGCACAACTGTCTACAGACACTTAATTTAATAATTATTGCGATAAGTTAGAAGGATAGCAAAAATGACATGGACACTAAAGGATCTTTCCCGGACAGATTCTGTAATTCCATTCACCATGGAAATCTTCCCGGATGATCGGCAGTTTTGATGTTTCGGCATCCGAGATTTTGATTCCAGCAGGGTAGAAGGCATCATCAATCTCAGCTTTGATTTCCAGTCCCTTGTCTGTTTTGGTACTGGCAATGAGGTTTACGACAACGGCTTGATTTTCGAGGGGACGGCCTTGTCAATTTTCTGTAATATGGCAGAACATACGGTGCTCGATTTTATTCCATTTACTTGTACCAAGTGGGAAGTGACAGACATGAATCGTCATGTTCAATTCTTCGGTAAGCTTGTGAAGCTCGACTTTCCAGAGCCTTACACTACTTCCATAGCTGCCCCCACCATCGGCTGTGATCAGCAGTTGAGTCGCTTCCGGATAGAGCCATACCCCCATTCGTTGCCACCACCGCCGAATCGTTGCCACTGCAAATTCAGCCGTATCATGGTTGATCCCAACACTTACCCATCCTTGATTGTAAGTCAAATCGTACACACTGAAGCTGGGTCACTTGGCGTTAGACGGCACAAAGATAAAAGCAAACGCATCGAAGCACAATGCTATGAGTTATGGACGCATGGTGAAAAAAGAAAAGGAGTTGAAGCGAGATGTCCGACGCCTTCTTCAAGAGGCAGTGGGTTGCGATGCCAAAGAAGATGCTCTTTACGGTAAAGGCAAAAGAGGCGATGAGCTTCCTCGCTAACTGCACTTCAGGCAAAGCCGGTTTAAAAAGATTCAGGAAGCCATAAAGGTGCTAAAAGAAGAAACCCTGAAAGAGGCCGCCGAAAAGGGGAAACAGCGAAAAGAGAACAAAGACAGTCCCCGCAAAGGGCGTCCTCCCAAGCCGTCTTCAAAGACATCGCCTGACAAAAAGCAGCGTAACTTCACTGATCCGGACTCTCGAATCATGAAAGACAGTACAAAAAAGGGCTTTGAACAGTGCTACAACTGCCAAAGCATAGTAGATGAGAAAGCCCAAATCATTGTTGCCTCCCAAGTGACGCAACAAGAAAATGACAAAGAGCAAGTTAAGCCTATGATTGAGGCGATTATAAAGAACACCGGCGGCAAGAAACCCAAACGGTTAAGCGCCGATGCAGGATACTTCAGTGAAGATAACTGTAAAACTTTAGCCAAGGCTGAGGTAGATGCCTACGTGGCAACAAACAAAAAACCGCACGGGAAATATCCTCCTGCCCCGGCTCCTCAGAGGCAGGATACCCAATAATGCAACGATTAAAGAGCGCATAGAACGAAAGTTAACAACCCAAAAAGACCGAATGATTTACTCCAAACGCAAACAGATTGTTGAGCGGGTCTTTGGTCAAATCAAAGAGGTCCGAGGGTTCCGCCGATTTTCGTTACGTGGCATATCAAATGTAGCAGCGGAATGGGACATCATCTGTTTAACCCACAATTATCAAACTGTTTAGAAGCGCATGGGCCCCTGCAGTGCCATGATAGGCCGCCAATGGAGACCTGTTTGGGCATGCTGGGGCAAAATTTGTTAAAAAATCGCTCCAATATCTCAGTAACCAGCTTTCAAAGAACAAAAATGGTAAAAACATTCAACTATTGTAAATCGACAGACTCCTAGTATCTCTTTGTTACCACCAGTCTAAAGTTCCACCTTTTTCACCGATTCAAAACTCCTCCTTGTATTTCAGGAAAGATATAGAGAGATCGTACACATTATTTCCATAGCCTATTGTCTCTATTACCATAATTGATTTGGCTCTCTTTTTCTCCTTCATTTTAATCCTGACAAAAGGACTGATAAGAGGGGGGAATAATCATCGGTGAAAAAGAGTGAACAATTCATCGGCGGTAGCAATTCTCTTTTCCCATTATGATTGATCCTGTTTGGCCATTTTATAATTGTATTGATTTTAATTTCTACTTGCTATGTGCATGTAGCATGCACTTTTTATGCCAAAAACCTACAAGCGACTAAGTGGCTATAAATACATCAAATTTAAAAATCCATAAGTGTAGTAAGAAAGGCTTTGGCTGGAATACTTTGATGTATCAATTGACAGAATGTCAAAATGATGACGAAACATTTGGGGACAGCCCTGACCCGAATCTTCTCATGAAAATATTAGATGCATAGGTTAGGATAAATCGGACAGAATTTTCAGAGAATTTCCCCACACCTTCTCAAAGAGAGAGGAGGTAAGAGGGATGTCAAAGAGGCGAGACTGTGTCAAAGTTGGGGAGATCGCATCGAAGATTAAAGAGCTCGGGCTCAGTTACAAAGAAGGAGCAGAGAGGTTTGGAATAAGTGTAGGTGTACTCTATGAGTATAACAAACGACAGAAGAAGCAATCGATAGAAGGCGTTTCATCGGGAATGGGTGAAACTGAGCGTAAAGCTTCAAGGCGATCGAGATTTCTTCCTGCAGAGCTTCAAGACATGATCGCAGAGTATCGCAGATCAAACCCTGAACACGGATTTAAAAGAATACAAGACCATCTGAAAGCCAAGCATCTGGTTGTGGTAACCCGTAAGCAGATTCGGGAGGTACTCAAGGAGCATGGATTACTGGAGACACTTGATTCGAGTTTCGACCGAGAGCCTTCCAAAGGGACTCGGCGTTTCGAGGCCAAGTACCCGGGTCAGCTTTATCAGATGGATGTAACCTATGTATATATCACCAGGATACCCATTCTTTACCTTGTGGTGATCATAGATGACCACAGTCGTTTCTGTGTGGCTGCGGAGTTATGCAGTGATCAGCGTGGAATGACATTGATCGAGGTTCTGCACAATGCCTGTGTAAACCACGGCAAGCCTGAGAAGCTTTTGACGGATCAGGGTCGCGGTTTCTATACATGGAGCATGGAGCGTACAGCCTTTCAGAAGTACCTTGATGACATGAAGATCGAACATATTGTTTCAGAACCTCACAGTCCTCAGACGTGTGGCAAAGTGGAGAGGTTGATACAGACGATCAAGAAAGAGCTTTTGCACAAGGTACGCTTTGGCAGTTACGAAGAGGCAAAGCGAGGGATTACAGACTACATAAAGAGCTATAACTTTGATCGGCCCCATCAAGGAATAGACGGTGCCCGCCCATCGGACCGTTTCTATGGAGTAATAGGAGAGACATCTCGAATAGAGGCAGTCTTATTCGGAAGAAAACCTGACTTGAAAAAGGGTTATTAAGTGTATAAAATTCATGACCGTACACTGAGCGTTATATGTGATCAAGAAGGACTTCAGATCTTTCTCAATGGAAAGCAATTAATGGAGGGATATGGTCATGGCACAGAGTATTGAGGCTATAAAGAAGCTCAATCTGGTTGACTTTTTAAGGAACCACTATCATTTAGATTTTCAGCCGATTGGTGGAGCATATGCATGTCACTCCCCATTTACACAGGACAAGACCCCGAGTTTCTTTGTACGACTTGTGGACGGGCATTGGCTCTTCAAGGATTTTTCCAGTGGTTATGGTGGGAGTATCTTCGATTTCGTACGGAAAAAGAGAACCTTGAGAAGTTCTCTGACACCTTATCCTATATACGTCGGCTTCTTTCACCACTTTGCTCCGGTATTGAGGCCATCGGTAATGCATTACCCGGGGAGGCGGATGCCTGTGTTTCAAAAAAGGGGACATATGATATTGATCGGCTTTATAAGGAGTTCAGGAGAGAGGATATCTCCGTATGCCGGGACTATCTTATGAAGCGTGGTATTTCTGAGGACTTGATCGGAGAGTTGACATCAGGCGGGATCCTCCTTCACAATAGACACAAAGGGAAATCGTACTGTTGTTTTGCGGTACATGACGGCAAGGGGGAATTACAATGTTTGGATAACCACCAGGTTGACGGGCCTTCAAAGTTTGTATTAGGGCGTAAAAGTGTATTTACGTTGGATTGGGAGGTATTATCCACAACAGAGAACGTATTCATAAGTGAAGGCATAATCGACTACCTCAGCATAAAGACACTTGAGGGTGAGAGGTTACCGGGACTGGCCCTTTTGGGAAATGATGTGAGACCTGTTCCATCTCTCCTTGGGAAAGTCACGCAGATACTCTCAGCCTTTGATGATGACAGAGGGGGATTAAGCGGATACCTGGATCTTTTAGAAGAATTTCCTGATGCACAGATCAAGGCATATGATCTTGAAGGGCATAAAGACCCCAATGATCTTTTAAAGTCAATCAGAGCCGGCAAAGGACGGAAGCTCTCTGCGGCGAGAAAGCTCAAACTGTACCAGGAGTTTCTCAAAACATCGAACAGAACTGAGCTTGCCCGGAAGTGGGGAATAGATCGTTCATACATGTATGAAATAGCACGTGAGTGCGAGGAGACCCTCCTTGATACCTTCTCAGATCGCAAGCCTGGGCATAAACCTGAAGGCAAGCCCAAGACCCTGGAGGAAGCATGGGAGCGGATCAATGCATTAGAAAATCAATATGAGAGGGAAGCCACAGAGAGAGAACTTCTTTACTGTCGCAGCGAATTTCTCAACTTGCGGTTGAAATGGTCTGAGAGAGAAGTGGCTGAGCTTCGTGGTGAGCGGGTTAACGATACCGATGGGCTTCTAAAGAAGAAGCATGCAAAAAAAAGAAAAGCAAGAGACAATAGAGTTACTGGGTCATGTGAAGGCCGATTGTAAACGAGTCACAATGGATCTGATAATGAGACAATGTGAATTCAGTCGCAGTCAGCTTTATGAATGGGGTCGTGGTATTAGACCACGTAAAGAGAGGGAATGCAAAATAGTTCCTCAAGACACGGTTGAAAATGCAGTAGATGTAATAATGACCTATCCTCACATGGGAGGTCGGAAGGGCCAGGCATACATGATCTACCATCGTCTGAGATACATATCCATGAATGGGTACAACCGGGTTAAAAAGACTGTGAAGCGTCTTGTGTTCCAGGAGGTTTTCACCAGGCAGCTTCTTCCTGAGCGGACTCAGTACGAACATGTGAAACCGGTCAAGGTTGGTCAGATATGGGCAGAAGACTTTACGGACTTGAAAGTATACGGTTATACATTTAAGTTGAGTTTGCTTATCGATGTTTTTGGTCAATACATCCTTGGCGCTGCTGTTTCAAGATATGCAAACGCATCTTTGGTGGAGAAACCTGTTATTCAGGCATTGGAAGCTCATGGTGGAAAAGGTCCTGAAGAGTTCCTTATAAGCGACAATGGTACGCCGTACGTCAGTGATGAACACGGAAGGCTTCTTGAAACCGACATTGTTCACAAGCGGATACCGGCCTGTGTTCCTCAATACAACGGGTCTGTTGAGTGCGGTATCAAAGAGTTTAAGAATGTATTCTACAACGTATGGGCTCAACAGGAAGGAAAAGAAGCGGATAAAGAAAAAAACCTTTTGCTCCGGGTTGAAGCATCGGTCAAAGAATCTGTTCGATTGCTGAACGAGGAGATTCCCAAGCCGTCTTTAAATGGAGTAACACCTGCTGATCTTCACCTGGGAGTGAGTAATGAGAAGATAGAGGCTAACCTGAAATACCGAAAGCAGGAGCAGGAGATAAAAGATGTGCCGCCCTGGAAAAAGAACTACTGGGATGTACTCAAAGAGGCCATGGGGCTGAAACAGATGAATGCTATGGAACTGATGACAAAGTTTTGCTTCTTCTGTCCTCGGCCATTACGAAAAATAGCTAAACTTGGACTGGAGGGTGTAGGGTAATTTCTCCATTTTTTTGTCCGTTTTATGTTGTGCTAGAGCAATTAAGGCTGAGGGCCATATTGTCACCCAAGCTTCACACATTTCCTTTACCAGTAATGCATGTTGGGGGAAGAAACTGCCGGCGATACAGCAGGCTGATTCTGAGATCAGCTATAAAATAAGCGACTCCATATCGCAACGCTTG
>JAXHSZ010000526.1:0-2583 GCA_034190725.1 Thermodesulfobacteriota bacterium | reverse complement strand
CCTGGTAAAGATACGACTGCCTGTTGCCTTTGATGAGGGACACTAAAAAAGAATAAAAGTCCTTTGTAAACGGGAACCGGTATTCAAGAAGTATTATACATTACAGGGCACAAATGAAACAAATACTTATAGTAGATGACGAGCTTGGCACCAGAGAGTCCTTAAAGATGATCCTGGGCAAGGATTATGAGATCGTCACGGCTCATAATGGAAAGGACGCTCTTGGCATGATTGAAAGAGTCAAGCCCAACCTGGTTCTCATGGATATAATAATGCCTGGGATGGACGGATTAACCGTGTTAGAGAGGATTAAAGAACTCCATGAGGATCTTTTAGTGGTAATGATAACGGCAACAACAACCGTGAAAACTGCTGTACGTGCGATGAAACTCGGGGCATATGATTACATTACCAAACCATTTGACTTAGATGAAGTAAGATTGACTGTGAAGAAGGCTCTCTCGAATCAAGATTTGAAAGAAGAGGTAAAGATACTCAGATCGCAGATTAATAAGAATTATGGATTTGAGAATATTGTGGGCAGATCAAAAGGTATGAGAGATATTTTCGACATCATCAGGCAAGTTGCCGATAGCAAAGCCACTGTTTTAATCAAAGGGGAAAGTGGAACAGGAAAAGAACTTGTGGCAAAGGCCATACACTTTCATAGCAATAGGAGTAAGAAACCATTCATTGCCATTAACTGCGCAGGAATTCCTGAGACTCTTATAGAGAGTGAATTATTCGGACATGAGAAGGGAGCCTTTACAAATGCCTATGGAAGGAAACCAGGGCGATTTGAACAAGCTGACTCAGGAACTCTGTTTCTTGATGAGATCGGCGAACTCAGCCTATCAACTCAGGCAAAGATCTTGAGATTTTTGCAAGAGAGAGAGTTGGTGCGAGTCGGTGGGACAAAGACAATACAGGTGGATGTCAGACTTGTTGCAGCTACCAACAGAAACCTGGAAGAGTCTGTGGCCAAAGGAACTTTTCGAGATGACCTTTACTATAGAATAAACGTTGTCCCCATATGTCTTCCACCCCTGAGGGAGAGAAAGGAGGACATTCCTTTGCTTGTAGATCATTTCTTAAATCAAATAATGCAAGAAAGGGACTTGGTCGTAAAGGGGATATCAGATGAAGCTTTGGATTTGCTCGTACAATACAATTGGGCCGGCAATGTGAGGGAACTTGAGAATGTTATAGAACGTATTGCTCTTCTCTCCAAAAACGGTAAGATACTGCCAGAGGACTTCCCCGAAAACATCAGGAACAATGCGAGATTGAACGTGTTGAAAGAAGCTGTTTTGAATGGCAGAGTTTCGTTGGAAACGGCAGAAACCGAGTTTGAAAGAGATATCATTTTAAATACATTGAAAAAAACGAATTTTGTTCAAACCAAAGCCGCTGAACTTTTGGGTATAAGCAGAAGGATCCTAAAGTACAAAATGGACAAATTGGGTATAGAGGTTACACCTATTTGATCAGTTCAATTGCATATTGTTCAAAATTGTACACCTGCTTGAAAGGAAAAATCTTGCCTCATATCATTGAGTTATCCATCTCTGCATGAAAAGTTGTACAAAGATGTTCAAGAATCCCTCTATGAATTGAATCCCTTCATTTCTCTTCATATCCTTCACACAAACTCAGATCTCTATATTTTTAAGTCACTTACATTGTATAATTGACACTCATGTATATAAAAAAGTCGTTTGGCATGTTCCATGCAAAAAGGAGATTCTCAATATGTGAGAACACAACAATAGAAATCCTACACATATGAGATTAAAATATCTGCTGCAAATCAAATCCTACCGATTGTCCATCTGGAAATGAGATATTTTTTACAGGGTCAAGGAAGACGAAGATTTGAACCGCTAGAATACATTAGGTACAAAAAAGCACATTGCAGAGCGCCCATACATATGAGTCTGACAAAGAGATTGTTAAATGGCAATTCGTGGATGAGCATTATTTAACTCCTTGAGTAAAGTTCATTCATTGATCTGCCGAAAATAATAGTATCGACACAAGAGTCAAAAATGGTTCGTGAGAATATCCGCTTGGTTTTCAAGATTTTTCTCCAAAATGAAGTTGCGCTTTTTCTGATTTTTTACCAGAAGCAGAGATTGCATATAAAGCATTAAAAAATCTGAAAAGAATTCTTTGCGTGAAACAGCGAAATTCTGTTTCAACTTTTATTAAACATATGAAACACGGTTTGAGATTCATTGAAATACTATCATAGAGGGTATGAAATGGAAGATATGGCAAATGTTTTGGTTGTTGATGACGAACTCGGTCCCAGAGAGTCTCTAAAGATGATCCTGAAGCCTATGTTTAATGTATATACAGCAAAAGATGGGCAAGAGGCCCTAGAGTTCATAAAAGAAAAATCAGTTAATCTTGTGACATTGGATCTCAAGATGCCAGGAATGTCCGGCATCGATGTATTGAAGGAGATAAAGAAGTGTAATCCAAATATTGAGGTGATTGTTCTTACAGGTTACGGAAGTATGAATACAGCCGTGGATGCTTTAAGATGTGGTGCTTTAGACTATCTCACGAAGCCTTTTG
>JAXHSZ010000525.1:0-3060 GCA_034190725.1 Thermodesulfobacteriota bacterium | reverse complement strand
AGTCTCGATGTCTCCAGATCGGTGAGGATATTTGCACAATGATGCTGGAGACATCGAGACTGATGACACATCAGGCCGCTTGGAGAATCAGTGAAGGACTTCCCAGTGAAAGGGAAGTGGCTATGACAAAAGCCTGGGTGAGTGATTCCTGCCGAGACCTCATCGCCCTTGCGCATCAATCAATCGGGGGAACAGGTTTCATGGAGGAGCATGATCTTCAACTTTATTTTAGAAGGACGAAAGCCGCAGGCATATATTTTGGAGATGCTGATTTTCACCGTGAGGTATTGGCTGATGTGATGGGAATGTAAACGTATGAGTTGGGTGAGGCGACTGTTACGCCTCACCCAACAACGATCTGGCCACAACGATTCTCTGAATCTGATTGGTTCCTTCAAATATCTGGGTTGCCTTGGCGTCCCGCATCATCCGCTCCAAGGGATATTCCTTGGTGTAACCATACCCTCCCAATACTTGGACCGCGTCGGTGGTCACTTGCATGGCCATATCACTGGCAAAGTACTTGGCCATGGCAGAGAGTTTTCCGCCTTCACGATCTCCCTTTCCGACTGCAGTGGCAGCTCTGTATGTCAACTGTCTGGCGGCCTCTACTTGAGTCCCCATTTCAGCCAGCATGAATTGCAACCCCTGAAACTCAGCGATGGGCCTTCCAAACTGAATCCTTTCTTTTGCATATTGTAAAGCATAATCCAAGGCTCCCTGAGCAATGCCTACACCCATGGCCGCTGAACCAGGTCTGGCTTCATCGAGTGTATTCATGGCAAGCTTAAAACCATCCCCTTCTTTACCCAATAAGTTCTCCCTGGGAACACGACAATCTTCAAATACCAACTCGCATGAGGAGGTTCCCCGAAGACCCATCATCTGTTCAATCTTGCTTATGGAGAAACCGGGCGTATCTTTCTCCACTATGAAAGCGCTGAGACCCTTATTGCCCTTTGCAGGATCGGTGGTTGTGAAGACGGAGATGATCCCTGCCGCCTGCGCATGGGTGCAGAAGCATTTGCTTCCATTGATAACATAGTGATTTTCCTCAAGTGTTGCCCGAGTCTTAACGCCTGAAACGTCGGAACCGGCATGGGGCTCTGTGATGCTAAAGGCATGGATCATCTCTCCACTAGCCAATTTGGGAATATACTTTGCCTTTTGTTTTTCAGTGCCCCCTGCATTGAGGAGGGAGAGGGGGAAAGACTGATAAAGAACAAGACATCCCAGGGTTCCGCTTATCTTTGACACTTCCTCAGTAGCAAGACAAAAAGTAAGGTGATCAGCGCCAGCTCCCCCGTATTCCTCAGGCCATACCAGGCTGAGCAGACCCATCTCAAGAAGGAGATTGAACGCCTTATGGGGGAACTCCCCCTTTTCATCAATCTCAACAGCCAGGGGCGCCAGCTTTTCCCGGGCAAATCGTTTTGTGTTCTCTTGGAACATCGTCTGTTCTTCACTGAGTTCGTATGGCATCTCTTCCTCCTTTGACCGTTTCCTCTCTTGTCTCAATACCGTGTGTTTGAGGAAATAAATTGCGGAAAGGAAAAGTTCAGGGGTCGGGCGAACTATCTTGTTTTTCCTGAAACCTAACACCCGAAACCCGAATCATATAATCCTCTTGAATACGAATAATTGATGCCCTCTATTTTTTTAAGCCTCGTTTATCTTGCGTGTCATTTCCATGAGTGCGTCTTCAGGGGCAACCTTGAAAAAATCCCGTACCCCCATAAACATGGAATCAATAGGATCTCCTTCCCCTGTGGACGGCTGTAAAATAACATGAGAATGGGCAACCTGTTGACCACGAATGAATACGGTTACGAATTCAGGATTGAACGCCTTTTTAATCTTCCGAGCTATCTTGGATGTCACCACAAACAGATGACCCGCCTCATCATCCTCCAACTCGTAGTAGTGAACCACATGGCGTTTTGGAATCACCAGAGATCGGCCCGGTATGATATCGCCATTCTCCTTTAAGACCTGACCTATATCTAAGATTGCTAAGACTGTATCATCCTGATAGAGCTCTAAAAACTTTTCTTCACCATTGACCATCCTGCAGAAAAGACACTCATTTTTATGATCCGTCATCTTCTTTTCTCCTTTTACCTTGGCAGCTTCAAACCTACTGTTGCGATTGTATTCCTCTGAATTTCCGAACTGCCTGCAGAGACTTTACGGCGGGCTGCATGGCGATAGAGACGTTCTATTCTCCCCATGAGCGGCACCCACTTTGATCCCTTTTGGAGCAGTCCGTACGGTCCCATGATCTCTGTGGCCGCATTGCTGAACCTGCCTAAAAATTCAGTGAGATACACCTTGACCATGGGGGCTTCCCAGTTAGGTGATATATGTCTGTCCGTCAGCCAGGTCACGCGATATGTGAGAAGGGTGGCCGCTTGAAGCTCTGTTGCAAGTTGCGCAACTTTTTGTCGAACCAATGGATCTTTGTTGAGACCTTCCTCCTTGACATATTCTACAAACTCTTCGAAAGTGCGGCGCGTATCCCCAACCGGAAAACTCCTCTCATGCGCCAATGCAGTGAGGATATAGTAGAAACCTCGGTTCTCTTCACCGATCAGATTCTCCACAGGAACCTTCACATCATCATAGAAGACCTCATTGGTCCGGTCATTGTCCATGACCCACAACGGACGCACGGTGATGCCTGGGGACTTCATGTCCACGATCATGAGAGATATCCCCTTATGTTTCTTGGCTGTAGGATCAGTTCGAGCGGCGAGCCATACGTACTGAGCAAAGTGACACCCTGTATTGAATACTTTCTGTCCGTTCACTATGTAATGGTCATCTTTCTTCTCAGCCCTGACTTGCAGATTGGCCAGGTCTGATCCTGCTTCCGGTTCCGTATATCCGAGGGCAAACTCTATCTCCCCTCTGGCTATCCTGGGGATGTATTCTTTCTTCTGTGCATCAGTGCCATATTGGAGCAGTGTGGGGCCCACTATCCCTACACCGCACAGATGCATAGGAAAAGCACGATTGTATGTCATTTCATCGGTGAGTACAAACTGCTGCCAGCGAGTG
>JAXHSZ010000524.1:0-7142 GCA_034190725.1 Thermodesulfobacteriota bacterium | reverse complement strand
TTTTTTAATTCTTTCTTGCAATTACGACATGTAGTTTTCACCTTCAACGCAAAATCTGTAAAAACAAACATCTTGTAACCACACTTACATTGATAAAGCTCTTAATTCATAGATCTTGTTAAAATGAAACTCAAGATGCTTATCACTCAAAGAACGCTTGTTGCCACAAAAACCTGATATCAGTACTTTATTAGGTACTTCCTTATTTTTAAGTAATCTATGCATCCTTTTCGGCAAATATTTTCTGATTTTTTCCTTTATCTTATGAGAAGATGCCTGATGAAAGCGGACCTCACATCCCAGTAAAGTTTTTTTCACCTCAATGGGATTGGGATTGAGCATATACTTGGCAAGACCAGAAATTTTATACTCTTTTCCAATTGCTTTCTTGACGTCCTCATCAATTCCATAAAGATCCAAGTCTGTATATCTGCCTTTAGATATAATCCATACATCATCATTCATACCTTTCAATCTATTCTTCTTATCTGACATCATTATTAAATCCTTTGAAGATATTGGAAATCATTGGAAATGCGGAATTATTGGGATATAAAGTTCACAGTTTTCAACTCTTTATTGAAAAGGATAGCGAAAACAATCCTTTCAAATTCATCAAATTAAAAATCTCTGTTTTTCATCAAAGTTCCTGAATATATACTTTATAACTGATAACTCACAACTGATCACTATACAGCAATCACCATGCCTGAATATTTTTTTCAACCCATAACAATCTGTTTTTACTAGTATTACTTATCAGTTTGTTGCTTCAGGACATGGCTACAATGCATACAAAAAGGGAAAAGGAGTTCCCTTTTTGTGAAATAAACTTTACTTTTTGGATAAAAATGTGGAAACTGGACATACACTGAGCTTTCAGAAAGCAGCCCTGCATGTCACAAATGAAGTATTATTTTTAGCAAATGACCTGGCGCTCTGCTTCAGGGTTATACATGAAAGAAACTTGCTATGGGTTTTAAGTTTCTTAGGAGCGTTATAAAACAGAAAGCGATCAGCAAGCTTAAACGGGGGTTAAATTTTAATCCGAGTGCTGTTTGAGCGTCTGAGTGAGCGTTAAGAAAGAATAGAGGTAAAGATGCGAGTTGAGAACATATTAAAATTTGATTGTCATTGAAACCACTCTTTTCAAAAAGCTGCACTGTTACCAAAAGAGTGAAAACAATATTTGGCTTCTCAAGATACAGACCCTCATTTTGCTTATGCATAATGATTTGTTTTCCGTAATCTCTCTATCAGAAAGGCTGTGAAATGCTGAATCCTGAGAACAGTTACTATAACCTCGTTTAATGGTAATATTCGAATGTTTCACTGGAGTATCAGAGTATGTGGGTAGGATGATTTAAAGATGAGACAAGGTATGTATTAAAGAGTGCCTTGAATTACTCGCAAAATTTTTGAAAGTAACTATTACCTGAACGAAAAATGCTCTCTTCCCCAATTTATGCATGCCTTAAAATCAGGTCTTAATCCACAAAATAACCAATGTTTTCCTGCGGTTAAAATCTTCCTTGAACCCGGAAAAACTATCTTGTTTTCGTTCAGGCACGAACTATAAAAGGGCACTTAGATAAACTAAAGTGCCCCTTTATATATAGTGCTTCTATGAACTGTCTGAATGTTGTTCAGAAATTATCAAAATCCTTGTTGTCCATTTGACGAACTTTGGTCTGTGTCTTTTCGTCTTCGCTGCTGATCTCCGACTCTTCACCATGAGTTATAAGGATCTCATCACTAGACTCAATTCCAGTGGATTCTATTCCCGTTTCAACGTTTGAAACTGTTCTACTGCTCACTGTCATCTCATTTCTCCCTAAGCCGGGAACAACTCTATCGATTATATCATTTCCTTTCCAGGCTATTCGTCCACCTACTAATGTCATTAATTCACCAACCATTGTCTTCATCTGCTGCGCCTGTCCATTCATCTGCTCAGATGCAGAGGCAGATCCTTCAGCACTTGCAGCTGTCTTCTGAACAATCTTATCCATCTCAGCCACTGCTTTGTTCACTTGTTCAATCCCCCGAGCCTGCTCATTTGATGCCATGGCAATCTCACTCACAAGATCGGCCACCTTATTGCTGCTCTCCGCTACTTTTCCGAAAGCATCACTGGTCTTATTCACAAGATCTGATCCATCACTGATCTTCTTGACTGTGCTCTCTATCAGTGTCGCTGTGTTTTTAGCAGCTTCAGCAGAGCGCATGGCGAGGTTTCGAACCTCATCAGCAACCACAGCAAATCCAGCTCCTGCCTCCCCTGCCCTGGCCGCCTCTACCGCTGCATTGAGGGCCAGGAGATTTGTCTGAAATGCTATCTCATCGATAGTCTTTATTATCTTTTGTGTTTCTTCACTGGCCTTTGTCGTTTCCTCCATAGTCTTGGTAAGATCCGCCATGGCATTATTGGCTTGATTGACCACTTGATTGGCCTCTTTCATAAGGGAATCCGCCCGATTGGCATGATCTGCATTCTGTCTTGTCATAGAAGCCATCTCCTCCATTGATGATGATGTCTCCTCAATGGATGCTGCCTGATGAGATGCACCTTCTGCCAAAGACTTGCTGGCAGCAGATACCTCTTTGCAGGATGAGGCTACTTGATCAGATCCGTCTCCCATCTGATTTGAAACCCTTTGAAGAACGAACACAATTCTTCTGGAAATGAAGAAAGCCAAAAGTATTCCAATGACAATGGCAATGATCCCTACTACAATCACATTACGTTTCGTTTCTTGAGCAGCTTGCAGCATGACTTCATCCGTAATCACATACTTTTTTGTCTCCTCACGGAGTTTGTTAAACAGCTTCTGCATGTGTTGAAGTGTTGGAACCGTCTCGCGGGAATAGATACTGTTTGCATTTCTGACACCCTCCAACATATCTTCCGCCCTATCTTTGAGATTGTTAAGGGCTTTCGATGTATCCCTGAGGGCAAACAGAGTCTTGTATTCATATATCTGATTGGCCCTTTGTTGTGCTTTCACCAGAAGCCTTTCAGCATTGATACCCTCTTGGAAGAGATCACTCACTTCTTCTAAAGCTGGCAGGGCTTTTGACAGAAATATATGATTTGCTTCATCTCTGTTCCCTTCTCTGATAAGATTTTCCATTTCCATGGCCGACTTGTGCAAAAGATAATGAGGTTCTTTTGAAGCCTCAATAGCTTCCCTCAAATCAGGAAAGTCTCTCATCAAATCTGCCGTTTCTTCTGAGTATAAAAATCTGCCGAAACGGCACTGAGTGGGATCGAGTTCTACTCTAAATTTTGTATCACCTCTCATGAATCCCTCAATGAGATCAATAATCCACATTCGATTGTCACTGAGACGGTCACTGAGAGTTATAAGAAGGCCGGGGTGTATCTTCTTATAGACCTCCTGGATCTCGATGGCAGACTGATGGAGTCTTTTGTGGGATTCTTTGAGGGGCTTTATGAGTTGTGCAAACTCTTCATCACCTGCAGCTGCTTTTTTTGCGCCGTCTCCATATAACCATTGACCGAGAAGACATTTGTGATCATCTGTATTGACATCAAGCCCAGGCAGGTTTTTCGAGAAGATCTCATTCACCTGAACCACCCACTCTAAAAGGTCCAACTCCCTGGTAGCCAGATATCCAGGCAGGGTAGGATCCGCCTGCTTGAAATTCTCACGTATAGCAATAGCAGACTCATGAAGTTTTCGGTGGGGCCTCTCTATATCCTTTAATATTGGCGAAAGACTGGGTACTAATTTCTCCGCTTCCTTACGACCATCCCCATAGAGCCATTTGCCAAAATTGCTTTTACGATGGTTTGTTTCAACATGTAACTCAGTAATAGTATCATCGGTTAAAAGGGCATTGACCTGCCCTGCCCAATTCAGATGATCTACCTCCATTTGGGCTAACATACCATCCATTCTGTTTCCGTCGATGACATGTTCGGCATTTTTCACAATACCTCCCACACCAGTGAAACTCAATACAACGACTAAACCCAGCAGGATGAGAACAACCCCAAAGCCTAAGGTATTCTTTTTACCAATAGTCAGATTTCTTACTTTCATCTTTTTTATCTCCTTTCACTGCGGTCTTCTTTTACCTGACAAATAGACTGAAAAAATATGAAAACATCTTTCAGAAGGTGGAATATTTCGGCTTTTTGAAAAGAGTCGCTTAGACTATAATCAAATTCTAATCCGTTCAGAACTCGCATTCACCTGAGTGTAAAGAAAGAACAGGCGTTGTCATTATAATTCAGTATCTTCATTACGACCTATTTCAGAAATAATAATATGAGGTAATTACCTGTTTTGAGAATTTTGTCATTGAGGAGCGTGCAAATATGGCCTGAAGATGGGATGTCGAAATGGTAAGTTATTTTTGCGTAGGCTCTAAGGGTGTCCCTCTAAGGTACATGCCGCGACTCTTTAAAATTTGCAAAATTTGACTGCCATTGAAGTGACTCTTTTCAACAGGTGAAATCATTACAACAACGTAAAGGCAAAATGTATGCCATTCCTAAAAGATTAAAACTACAAAAAATAATCATGTAACATGTTCATTTGTTTGATTATTGAGTGCCGATGCTTACAGAATAACTCTCCTGAAAGTCAATTCCTTGACTCTATCATGTCAATCGATAAACTCCCACCATACATCTCACTGTTACAGAACCAATAACCTTCACTGTCATCAAAGAAAAAGAGTCAAGATAATGGCACACGGACACTTATATAGAGTATGGAGTTCCCTTTCCTTTTTTGGCCAGCACTCTTTTCTCGAAGATTTTACCCTGAGCAATTAAACAAGGTTACGGTAAACGCAAATTGTTTGCTTTATTTGCTTCTTCTATGCAAGAACCTTGCAACTATACGAATTTACATACAAATCATGCAATTCTGTTACTCATGAAACAGTATTGTAGCAGTAGTTCATAAGAAGCAGACAGTCTCCACGCTGTAAACTTTACTGACCACTCGGTTTAAAAAAATGCACTGTTTAGCTTTTTCAAGAGAGTCGCTTCAACGACAATCAAATCTTCAAAGGAATAGTGCACTTTATATTTTCTCCATCCAGAAATGAAATATTTTATAAGGTCAATGAAGACAAAGGGTCTGACGGAGTGATTGAAGACAATGGCTATTTACGGATGAACACGAAGAGAAGGGAGAGTCTGAATTGAGGCCTTTCATAATAGTAAGTTTACCTCTTGATATAAGAGTGTATGGAGAAAAAAAGGGAGAGAGTGGGAAACATCAATAAAATGCATGCTCTATTTTCTATATATACTCGGTTGAAGATATGTAAAGCCATGTTCCAGTCCCACAAGACCCTCCGCTGCCCCTATAATGAGATAACCGCCATGTTCGAGAGATCCATGCAACTTGCTGATTACCCTTTGTTTTGTATCTTCATCAAAATATATCATGACATTTCTACAGAATATAATATGGAACAACCCCGGAGACGAATCGCTTATGAGATTATGCTTTTTAAATGTCACATGATCCTTCACTTCCTTCTTTATCTTTACATGGTCTTTCCATCTATTGTATCCTCTCTGGAAGTATCTTCTCAAAATCTGCAAAGGCACTAATCTTACTTTATCTTTATGATATATGCCCCTCCTTGCCAGGCTCAACATGGTGTTTGATATGTCTGAAGCGAATATTTTAAAGTTGAAGTCCTCATTCAATAGCTGGATGGCTATTGAGTAAGCTTCTTCTCCACTGGAAGAGGCGGCGCTCCATATATTGAGAGGGTCTGAGTTTCTTATATTTCTAATGATAAATTCACAGTGGTGATTCTCTCTGAAAAAATATGTATGATTGGTGGATATGGTGTCTATAAAGTTTACGAATTCATTCGCGTCACTGTTGATCAATTTCATGTACTCATGTACGGACTGTGTTCTCGTAATTCTCATCCGTTTGGCAAGCCTGGCTTTTAATAGCTCCAACTTACCTTCATGCAGATTTATGCCACTCTCCCTATACACCAGATCTCTGAGTTTTTTATATTGACTTTCTGTTGTTACCATGGCTGATCTTAAGCCGATTGTGGGATATTTCAGGAATCTGAAGAAAAATATGGTTGGCGGAATTGGGACCCGTGTTGAGTCCTACAGCGTCAATTTTGGAGAACCCACCAAGAGCTTGTTTGAAAGACCTCTTGATAAAAAAACACCTCTATTAAAACCTGATACGTATTTTTATATCGTCTTTAAATATTTCAACAAACTTCACTGCTATATCGTATTTCTCCCCGGGTATAACCTCTACTGACCGTACTACTTCAGCTACAAACGTAAGCGGTTCAGACAAGGATTCTCCACCAATTTCGGGGAGCTCCGGTTTACACTTGTGCATGTCCTTCTGATCTATATCCAATTGAAGAAGCGTTCCGACATCTATCATATGATCTGCCTGGAACAACAGCCCTCCACGCCCTATATCTTTCATGGTGACTCTTTTGTCCCCTCCATCATCCAGGGGATGCTCCAATTTATGACATGTAATTTTTGCCTTGTTTGGTAGCCTTACAAAGGTACGCCTTTCGATACTCCAAGCCTCCTCAAAACCATCATATAAAAGCCCTCCAGACCGGTTATGACCATGTGCTAAAACACTTGGGCATTCCTTATTTGATATTCAAAATTTTTCGATCTGTTCGGTTAAGTAAAGTTGCGGTAAGCACCGGCAGTTTGCTTTATTTGTTTCTTATATGCAAGAACCATGCAGGCATTTGAATAGGCAAATTAATCATACAATCACGTTACATATACTGCCTTATGGTAGCTTGTAATTCATAGAAGCAAACAAAGCAAACTGTAGGCAAGCGGTGAACTTGGCTGACCATACAGATTGAAATTGTTTCAAATTACACGCTTGGGAATTCGGATTCATTATCAAGCGGGATATTCTGATCGAAACAAATATTGTCCTTTTTGACATTGTCTGAGGTTTATCATATGGGAGTATTTATTCAAAAACTTTCCAATGAGAGCATCAATATTACACCTAAATTGAGCGATTTTTTCCTACTGCGAGGCTGTATCTTACTGAATCTGAAGCAAAAAACGTTTCGAATCGAACTCACTGAAGGGGTGGCTTCACTTTCGTCCACTTCGAATCGTT
>JAXHSZ010000523.1:0-12667 GCA_034190725.1 Thermodesulfobacteriota bacterium | reverse complement strand
CAACTGACCCAGGGACTTCTTTTAGACTTCCGTAAACCTTTCGACCAAAAACTTCACCTAATTTTGGGTTCACTGGATATATCTTGCCACTATAACCATAATCAACAAGGTGACGTACGAAATGGTAGCCCAAGGAGAATGGACTCCCTGATGCTCCAATTACAGCAATGGATTCCGGATGAAAAATCGATTCTAATGAATGTCGGGACATCTCTTTACCTGGGCAGACCCAATCCTCTCTGAGCTATAATATTTCTCTGTATTTCAGAGGTTCCTGCAACGATTGTCTGAACCACGCTCCCTCGATAGTATTTTTCAATCTTTCCTTTTAATTTAGTCCACTTGGACCCTTCTTTGAGTTGACCATAGAGACCTAAGATGTCCATTCCGGTATTGGTAATCCGCTGTGTCAACTCTGTGGCAAAGGTCTTTTCCATTGAGGACTGATAGTTCGGAATACCCCCTTTGTCGAGGATATTGGCGAGTTGATAGTAAAGAAGACGAGTGACTTCGATTTCAATGGATAATTGTGCCAGTTTTTTGCGTATCAATGGGTCTTTTGATAAGGTCTTGCCATTTACAATTGTTTCCTTTGTATACTCAACCAATTGATCAAAGATACGTCTGAAAACACCAAGCGGAAACATCCTCTCGAAATCCAGGGCAGCCATAAGATAATAGAATCCTTTGTTCTTCTCACCCACCAAGTTCTCTTTTGGAACACGAACATCTTCATAGAAAACCTCATTCGTCCTCCAGCCAGCCATGGTGATGAGAGGGCCTATGGTGATACCGGGACTCTTCAAATCCACTATCATCATTGATACTCCCTTGTATCTTTTGGGTGTATCAAAATCAGTCCGCACAGCCAACCAATGGTAATCCGCAATATGACAACTGGTATTGAATAACTTGGATCCATTTAACAGAAAGTGATCACCTTTGTCTTCGGCTCGAAGATTTAATGCAGAAAGGTCGGATCCTGCCTGAGGCTCTGTATAGCCAAGGGCAAACTCTACCTCCCCACTTGAAATCCGGGGAAGCCACGTCTTCTTCATCTCTTCGCTTCCAAATCGAAGGATAGTTGGCCCTGCCATATGGGCTGCAACAAAACCAAAAGGCAAACCATGATACCCTATCTCCTCTCGGATCATATAACTTACAATCTCTGAGGCCTCCAATCCTCCATGTTCCTTTGGCCAGGTAGGTGTAAGCCAGCCCTTTGCCGCGAGTTTCTTAACGATCTTTCTCCCCTCAGGGGCACCATAGATTTCTCCGAAATCTTCGGTTTCCTTCAACATCTCTGGAGTAGACTCTTTCCGGCAGAACTCACGCACTTCTTCCTGTAATTCTCGCACTTCTTTGGAAAATTCAAAATTCATTTCATCTCCCCTCCTTTAAATGGGGGTTAGACTTATGATAACCTGAATCCACACTGAGTTTTTGTTCAGACACTCTTTATAACGGCTTTTTAAAATACCGGCCAGTATAATCGACCTCTATTAATCCTGCATTGATGGCCCTTGATTCAAGAAACTCATCAGTGGCCTGTCTGCAACCTTCCCAATGACCATAGTCATCTATAACAATAAATCCACCAGGTCGAACGCAGTGATAGAAATTTTCAAAGCAAAGCTTGACACTTTCGTACCAATCCGCATCAATGTGGAGAAGAGCTATGTCATTTATTTGTACGGATGGAAAAGTTTCGTGAAACCATCCTTTGATAATGTGGACCCTGGATTCAGGGATGGAGAGTTTCTTAAATATTTTTTCTACTCTCTCTAAATCACCATGACACCACCATCCACAAGATTGAGCCTTCTCCCCATCTTTTTCCGTTGGCTTGGGCAGCCCTTCAAAAGAGTCAAATAGCCACATATCCCTTCTGTTTGAAGCATGTAAGCAAACCGAAGCCATTAACGCAGATGATCCTCCATTGTAGACTCCACATTCCACAATATCACCCGGTATTTTAAGTCTATCGATCTCTTTGCTCAGTTTGTATAAAGAAACCAAACGGGGGATAAATACAGCGGTATATCTCCTTACCTTCAGGATCAAACGGATCATTCGAATAGAATCGATAAAAGTAGCTGGATATATTGGGTTGACGTTCTTGAGAAAGGCTTTCAGGAGATTACGGTAATACAAGCTATAGTAAGAACATGTGGCCATTCCCACTAATAATCTACTCTGAACATCTTCAGCTGATGTCATTTCTGTCCTCTTGAACCAGTCATAACGTCACCTAAGCTGGATCTGTAAATGTCTGCATCTGAGCCGACAATCGAGATGTGAAATATCGGAGAACGGAGTGATCAACTCTTTTCATTCATCTTGTTCTTTAAAATAGGCGAACACTTGAATGTCAGAACTCGCCTTGCTTCCAGTAACATATCTTCTCCGGTCTGCGGATTTCTTCCTCTCCGTTCATCTTTTTCCTTTACACAAAATTTCCCAAAACCACTTATCAGCACATCCTCGCCTTTTTCCAGAGTTCCTTTGATAATTTCGATCATTGACTCAAGAAGTTCAACAGACATGTTTTTAGAGATATTGAGTCGGTCACAAAGAGAGGTTATTAGATCGGCTTTTGTAATGGTCATTGGTTGTTACTCCTCTTGCAAAAAGTTTGATCTGTGGAATTAAAGACAGTTTGATTTCATTATTCAGTGTTTATCAATAAATGTCGGTATCTCATAATATCTTCGTTAGACTCAGATGCAAGGGCACATAATAATGTGCCCTATTTACCCGATGTTTCATGCGACAAGAATCTTCATTTTCTTTGACCTTGTGAAAAAAAATCATTCTCGACGGACATTATCCGTTATTACAAGTCCAATCCTCGCAATGAAGAAATCACTCATGATAACGCATTGTATTCATTGATTTTACAGAGGCATGACTCCTTTATCTCATGAAAAGATGAAAATATCAGCTTTACTGTTAATTATTCCAGTTTAAAAACTTTAAGAGCATTTTCTCTGAGAATCTTTCTTTTGTTTTCATCTTTGATGGGCAGGTCCAAAAACTCTTTTTTGCAACGAGTGAGGCCAAAACCATTTGTTGCCCAGAGTACTTTGTCACGACCTCTCCCATTCATAAAAGTCACGAGAGAAGCATCCAGAGACGCAGGAAAGTAAGCGCCGATATTTCCATAGACTTTTGGATGTTTCCATACCATAGACATCCATTCATCGATCCAGGGCCAACCCGTATGGGTGAGAACCATAGTCAATTCTGGAAAATCCAGGGCTACCTCATCGGCATACATTGGGCGACCCACCTCGCTGGGCAGAGGTTCTGCCGAATGCCCCACTTGCATGCAACAGGGTATGTCTAATTCGATACACTTGGCATAAAGTGGATACATCTTCTTATCATTCGCAGCCAAGCCAAAGGTGATAGGATGAGCCCATACATATACGAATCCATGTTCTTTAACAGCCCTCTCTATTTCATCCAGGCTCTCCTTGATCCTGAATGGATTATACCCGGCTCCCCCTTTTATTCTCCCCTTTGACTCACCGATCAACTTTGTCATTGTTTCAATACTGAAATCTCCCCAGAGTTTGTTTTCACGACGCGACCATCCCTTCATCTGGTCTATAAAGATATACTCCACCCCTATCTCATCCATCTCCTCAATCGCTGCTGCCACTGATCCTTTATTCATAAAAGCCGCAGCCTTCCATGACTCTTCAGGTTTTAAACCCATTTTTTTCAGTACTCCCCCGAAAGTCGTAACAAACATAACCTGAAATTCATAAAGCTGATACATCTCTTTCAGGGACTCTCCAGGCATACAATAACTTGCTCTGCACATGCTATCTATTGCTTGAACATCTTTCATTTCCATTTCATTCCTCCTTTTAATGGCCTTATACCCATCTGAAGTCATTTTTCAGCTCAGGGGTGGCAGCTTATTTATTTTAAGTTGATCGATTCTTTCCGTCACAAGAGGTTGTAGGTTTCTGAATATGAAGCAAAAAACGATTCGAATCAGATGCAAGTGTAGCCAACCCTTCAATGAGTTCGATTTGAAAGGTTTTTGCTCCATATTCAGTGAGATACAGCATCGCAGCAGAAAAATATCGCTCAATTCAGGTGATAATGACTCAATCCGGTCTTCATGTCGTCTCACTGAGAACCGTTTATGATGACACTACCCTGAGGTAGTGGTTTAAGTTGGTTATTAAAAGTAGTTGGATTCTGAAAAGAATATTATGGGATGAATGAATCACTTCTGTATTCAAAAGAGTATATGGAAGCAAATCCCATGTGTCAAGGAAAATTAATATTCGAATGAAAGGTGGGAAATTTTAAAAGGAGATGAAGGCTTCAACTGGTGGCCTTTTTTGTATCAACCTTTTTTACAATGCCGGAAATTATTCTCCCTGAAATGGACATCCCTATAAATAATACCATAAGCACCACAAATACTCCGATGTACCTGAGTACAAGGGTTCCGATTATCCACGTCCAGTTATCTTTAACAACGACAATCATTGTTCCTTTGGCATCGTCCTTAGATATGGTAATTGAATGCCATGGTCGGTTCCCGTCATCTTCGATATAAGTGGCATCTTCCCAGTCACGAAACTTGATATCCGTATAATCCTTGAGGGCCTCTCTATAAAATGAGAGGGCTTCATTATGAGATAAATCGGCCTTGAATTCGAGTCTCCCTTCGGTCCTCTTGATTGTTTCTCCTTCCGGAACAATTGGAACTCCCAAGAAATCACTCGCAATGAGGTGAGAGGGGATAGCCAGGAAAAAAAACAATATAACTATAGATTTTTTCATCTTTCAGTCCTCTTTATTCAGATTATTATCCATTTAGAAATAAGAGAAGTTTCAAGGTCAGGAAGACGAGGTAATAACTGTATGAGCACATTGTGTGATTTTCTTGAAATTAAAAAACTTCACCTTCTTTGAACCTTGAAAGAGTATCTCGTTTTAATCAATTAATCAAACATGGCGATGAACATTCCTGCTGCTGCTGCCGACCCAATGACTCCTGCCAAGTTTGGTCCCACAGCATGCATCAGTAAATGATTTGTCTTGTCATATTTCATGCCTTCCATTTGAGAAACCCGCGCTGCCATGGGGACTGCTGAAACTCCAGCCGATCCGATCAGGGGATTGATCTTCTCTTTGAGAAAGAGATTCATAATCTTCACAGTCAAGATGCCACCCACTGTACAAACAGCAAAATCCACAAGACCCAGTCCGAAAATAAAAAGAGGCTTCCAACTTAAAAATTTGTCTGCCTGCATTGTGGCACCCACAGAGAGACCTAAGAATATGGTCACAATATTCATGAGGGATCCCTGAGCTGTATCACTCAACCTCTGTACAACACCGCTCTCTTTCATCAGGTTACCAAGCATGAACATACCCATCAGCGGAATAACTGCAGGAACCAGGAGTGCAATTATCCCTGCAGTAACCATGGGAAAAAGAATCTTCTCCTGCCTTGAAACCGGTCGTAATTGGCGCATACGAATCTTTCTCTCTTTTGCAGTTGTCATGAGTCTCATAATGGGAGGCTGTATCAGGGGAACCATCGCCATATAGGAATAGGCTGCCAGGGCATTCGGTCCGAGAAGTTGGGGAGCAAGGTGTTGAGTTAAATAAATCGTTGTAGGACCATCAGCACCTCCAATAATACTTACGGAAGCCGCCTCCTTTAAAGTAAAGCCGGCTAACACCGTCCCAGTAAAGGTGATGAAGACACCGAGTTGTGCACCTGCACCGATGAGCAGGGTCTTTGGATTTGCAATGAGTGGGCCGAAATCCGTCATTGCACCCAAACCCAGAAAAATAATACAGGGGATAACCTCCCATTCAAGCCCATAATGGTAAAATATCTTGAGAAGCTGATCATGCCCATGGGAGTGACCCATCAGAGGAACAAGAGGAAAATTGACAATAAAGATTCCGAAACCAATGGGCAAAAGCAGCAGAGGCTCATACTTCTTTGCAATAGCAAGATATATAAACAAACTGCCGACACACCACATGATAATGATGTTCCATTGGAAGTTGAATAATCCTGTGGTGTGGAGTATGCCGTTTAACATGTCATATATTTCATTTAAAGTCATATCAAATCCCTCTTTTTATAGAATGTGACCATTTACAGATCTCATGTCTGATTTTCTTGTATGGCAAGAGTTCGCCCTTTCAAAAACTTCGATCTTATGTCAGGTGTCAGGTGTCAGAAAAGAGAAACGTGAGAAATAGACTCTTTGTTCAGGCATCATAGCTTTTCTTTATCAAGGCCCTCTGCATCCATATAAACTCTCAGTTGTCATTGCGTATCTTAACACCTGAAACCAGACATCTGAAACATGTGAACTATCAATATTTTCTTCAAATCATCCATCATTTCCATTTGTCTCCCAAAACTATTTCCTGAAGACCATAGGTCTTTTCAGAAGGTCTCAAGACACCTTTCAAACAAGAATGTTTTTGTATATTAAAAGACTTTTACTTTTGTCAAGTAAAAAAATAAAATGATAGCTTTGTAAAAATTAATAATCCCAAAATTATTTTTTTATGTCAAGTACGATTTTATTGTAATCTATCTTTTTGATATCATTCGATTATCTCGGCCAGAGTCGGCAGTTTATGAATTTGTACATAATGGGCAACTATTCAGAAATAAGAGAATCAGTCAAAACTGTTTTTGGACAGAATGAAGTCAATAATACTTTTAAGAGAGCTGCCCGGCCCAAAGATCTCAGTTATTCCTTTTTCTTTGAGTTTTGGAATGTCCCTTTGTGGAATGATACCTCCGAGAATCACAGGGAGAGTATTCTCTCCCTTTTGCTTCAGAATCTCAATGACTTGGGGAGCAAGGATGTTATGATTTCCTGAAAGACTGCTGAGACCAATAATATCCACATCTTCTTGCAGGGCCACCTCCACAATGGCCTCCGGCATCTTATTGCCCAAGTAGATCACTTCCATGCCAGCATCTCTCAATGCTTTTGCAACGATGATGCTCCCTCGCCAGTGGGCATCCAATCCAAGGCGGGCTATAAGGATCCTGATTCTCTCTCTCATTCCTACATCCTTTCAATTTAAAGATAAAAACTCTTATTTGTATATGTTCAAAAAAGAGGGGGATCCCATGTGCCGAATTGGGCCTTCAGTATTGCTGAGACCTCTCCGACGGTGACTCGCTCCTTGACGGAATCGACCATTATCTCCATGAGGTTCTCATTTGATTCACAAGCCCTGGCAATTGAATCGAGAACAGCTCGTACTTTCTGATTATTTCGTTCTTTCTTTATCCTCTCAAGCTTTCTTCTTTGAACTTCAACAGTCTCCGGAACTTCAAAAATCTCTATGGGTATGTCTTCTTCATTACGATAGCAGTTGACCCCCACCACTTTAATTTTTCCGCTTTCAATACTTCTTTGATACTCGTATGCTGATGCTGCAATTTCGCTATGAATCCATCCTGAAGATACGGCCTTCACCATCCCTCCCAGAGTGTCAATCTCATCCATAAGTGAAAGGACTCTCTCTTCGATCTCATTTGTGAGTGACTCGATGAAATACGACCCTCCAAGGGGGTCTGCTGTATGTGTTGTCCGGGTCTCGTGCTGCAATATTTGTTGTGTCCTCAATGCTGTAAGAGAGGAAAGCTGTGTAGGCATACACAGAGCCTCATCATATGCATCCACATGAACTGACTGGGCACCCCCCAAAACAGCGGAAAGTGCCTGATAAGCAGCTCTTGTAATGTTATTCAGGGGTTGTTGTGCCGTAAGGGAAGCACCGGCTGTTTGAACGTGAAAACGGAGAGCACATGAACGCGGTTTTTCGGCATGAAAGCGGTCTTTCATTATTCTGCCCCAGATCCTTCTCGCCGCTCTGTACTTCGCGATCTCCTCAAAGAAATCGCTTTGGGCGGAAAAGAAGAAACTCAGTCTCGATGCAAAATCGTCAACCGACACTCCTCGTCGTATAAGTTCCTCCACACAAGCGCATGCATTTTGGAGTGCAAATGCTATCTCTTGAATGGTGGTGCATCCTGCTTCTCGATAATTATACCCGGCAAAACTCACCGGATTCCAACGGAAGGCATGACGTGTACAATATTCAATGGCATCACAACACAGTCTGAAGGAGGCTTCTGGACGAAGAACCCCCGGTGCGATAGTAATTGCTGTTTCCATCATGAAGTCGTTCTGGCTGGTTCCAGTAAGATGTTCCATTGAGATACCCTGGGACTGTGCATATGCAAAATACATTGATTGAACGGATATGTTGCAAATGGGTTGACAGGTCACCAAAGAAACACTCACATTGTCGATGGGAATCCCTTGGAAGAGGAGTCCCATGTCCTCTATCGTGTCAATAGCCACTCCTCCCCTGCCGGCATCTGCTATGGCAAGGGGATCATCAGAGTCGTACCCTCTCAGGGTGGGGTAGTCAAATGTACTATTGAGACCTGTTGCTCCCTGTTTCAGTAGATAAAGATACCTTGTATTTGTTTCTTCAGGGGGGCCGAAACCGGCCAATTGCCTCATAGTCCACAGTCTTCCTCTATACATGGTCGGATATACCCCTCTCACAAAAGGCATTTGACCTGGAAATCCAAGGTCTTCCAAATAATTTGTCCCTGCCACATGTTCGGGGGTATAGACGGGTTCAATTGGAATTCCTGATAGAGACTCAACTGGTTCTGTTGACTCATCATTTTCTTTGAGACTCTTCTTCCACAAAAGACTTTCTTTTTGTATCTCCCTCAACGATTTATCGTTGAAATTCTTCTGTCTTTCTCCCATTTTCAAATCTCCATTGGTGTTCCATTGAGATTGGTCAAATAACCAGTGTCTGAACGAAAACTTGATAGTTTTCTCAGACAAAGATTTTAACTAGAGGAAAATATTGGGTATTTTAAGGATTAAAATCTGAGCCTGATGTAGAAATTGAGAGAAATAGCAGTTTTCGTTCTGGCATGAACTATATTCTTACATTGTTTCCAAAAGGCAACTCCTCTGTTTTAAATATATATCTATCAATACATATTTGTTTTAAATAGTTTTCCATAATAGAGCATATAAAAATAGTGTGACTGTATGGAATGTTGAAAAAATGTCTGACTTTCTTTTATTCTATTGAAAAACATCTCAGCTTTTGGGATAAATATAATATGACATAAACAGTGAGATGAATCACACGTCCTTTGTGCGATTTTGGTAATTTAGCATGTTGTGGAAACGCATCGACCTGAGTAAAAATTAGAATATTACAAACCAAAATGGATTCGGTATTGTACTGTTGTTTTCCATTTTTGTCATTAAGATTTCTGTCATTTTTATATGTTTCGTGCTGCGATATTCGAATTTCAATGCTGCTTCAAAACGGATGAAATACAGTACTATTTCAAATAATGCTATTTTTTACTGCACAGCATATAGATTTCTAAAAATTGTCATTTCTGGATGGATACTCACCATAAACTTTTTCACTCTAAAAAGGAGGATACTGCATGAAGAGTTACAGAAAAGAACTTTGGTTTGAGGTGCCCACTCGACGTGCCTTTATCAATATAACGCCCCAAGTAGAAGCATCCCTGAGGGAGAGCGGGATTAAGGAGGGGCTTGTTCTGATCAATGCCATGCACATAACAGCCTCTATATTCATCAATGATGACGAATCAGGCCTCCACCATGACTATGATGTCTGGCTTGAGAAACTTGCTCCCCACGATCCTGTGTCTCAATATAGACATAATGTTGGTGAGGACAATGCCGATGCCCACATGAAACGTCAGATTATGGGTCGGGAGGTAGTGGTTGCCATTACCAATGGAAAGCTCGATCTGGGCACCTGGGAGCGGATCTTCTATGGGGAATTTGACGGGAGAAGAAGAAAAAGAGCTTTAGTTAAAATCATAGGAGAATAATAAGCAATTACAATCAGTTGAATCATTTTTTTTAAAGTATAGATTACAAACTGTATACTGATAAATTCTGGTTTTTTAATTTCAGCTTTGATGACAGTAGTCATACGTTTGTGTTCCCGCGATGCGCGATGCTCACGGTCACCTGTTGAGTTGTTAAACACAGGCTTATTATTACCTTGTGCCCATCCATAAATGGTCTTTTTGCTCAATATCTGCGTTATGCTCGAAAAATAATCCTCGGAATATCAAACATATGCCTGTGGTTATTTTTCTCGCATGCCTTGATCTTGAACAAAAAACCTCATTTCTGGATGGGCACTACCTTGTATAATATTGTTGAATCCGACATCTGTTGCCCAAAGCAAATTTTGCAAATAACTCTGATTTTTTGAGGATTTGGCTTCATTAAAATCAGCAACTCAGCGGTCATCAATTTTCAAAGAATACTGCAAAAACCTCGAAAATTGATTTTGGCAACAGCCCGTTAAGATACGACCCCTTGTATGCCCCCATGCCTCTCCATGTCTCCCTTCATCAACCAGACCTTTGACTGGGACGGAATGAGTTTACGAAATATTTCTAGATCACGATTCTGAATGGCGGAGTTGCAACTGCCTGACTCCCAAATAAGACAAAACTTTTTGGATCGCAGGAAAATCCCAGGCAGTAGAACCTTGATAAGTGTTTGGCGCAGGATCAGATTTCCAGAACTCGCTTTGAAAAGAAATCAAAATTGCTTTCAACAAGCAAAAAGGTTTGTTAATGGGTACTTTTACTCTTGACATCAGGAGGTTTATAAGTATTATGTTGCATCCCTTTTGATCAAACACATGATTTCTCAAAGGGAGTTCTTTTCAGTCAAGTGCGATCTTGATCTCCACAGGTAATCATTTTTACTTCAACTGCATTACAACCACACCATATTTAGGAATATTGAGATATACCTTACCATCTCCTTGAGTCCAGGGAATGTAAAAGGCATTCCCAGCTCCGTCCCAGCCACCGTAGGCAGCGTCCTGACTACAAAAGATCTGCATCCATTGACCGTATATTCCACCAGTATTAACTCCATAACTATGGTTATGAGTCCAATCTATATCACTAAAATTAACCACTACCAACATAGTCTGACCGTTGATAGGATCTTTTCTTAAAAAAGCAAGGATCCGATTTCTATCTTGAGCATGAGCCCAAATTAAATCCCCGTATCTGAATGCCGAAAAATCCTTTCTTATAGTTAACGCATCCTGATACATCTTTTGCATTTGAGATCCAAAATCATCGGTTTGATAGTGCCAGTTGATAGCATGATCTTCATTGTCCTGAAAGTTTCCGTCTTGTAAGAACTCTTCCCCCTGCCAAATCATAGGAATGCCTGGAACAAAAAATTGTAATGCACTCATTAATCTGCGTTTTGCACGGGCATTCCAGTTGTTTCTCCCCCCGAATTCACTGATCAGATATTGACTTCCATTTCTGACCTCATCATGTCCCAGTGTATAAATAATTCTTTTATATATCGAAGAATAATCCCCACCATTGATGCCATGTTCAATTGAACCTCCTTTATCTTGCCTGCCACCCAAAGCTTTCTCCAAACTGTGATGAAATTGAACCCACCAACCAGAATCAAAGTTTCCAGATTCAATAACAGCCTTTTCATAAGGAAGATTTTCAGCAATAAAAATCTTCTTTTCATAACCAGAAGTTGTTTGCAGATTCCATATAATATTTCGCATAGCATCCCATCCATTAGGTTTATCTTTTATATGTTGAGTAGCATCCCAGCGCAATCCATCCACATGCAATTCACTCAAATAATACCTGCAGCACTCCTCCACATATTCAATTACATTTTGATGTTCCCAATCAGGTGCAGGCCCCCATTGTGTGTTATGCCCGTTAAAATATATTCCTCCCTTGTCATATTTTTTATCACCATCATAGTCCCAGATCCATTTGTCATCTCCCTGTCGATCTGTGAAATGATTAAATTCCACATCTACAATGACAGCCAATCCTTTGGCATGTGCTGTATTTACAAAGTCCTTAAAATCATCATAGGCTTTGCCCTCTGCTGACCCATACGCATGTTCGATAGGGAAAAAGGCAACGGGGGCATAACCCAAATAATCATCACCAGCGTACTCATGAATAGGAAGCAACTCTATAGTATTGGCACCAAGATTTTTAATGTAATCCAACTTACTCTTTAATTGTTGAAAATCCCCCGGATACAATTGACCATCGTTTTTTCCGATAAAGGTTGAGACATGTAACTCATAGATAACCATTTCCTCAAAAAAGGGGGGGCTCCAATTTTCATCAGTCCAATTGAAACTTCGAGAGTCTTTTATAATAGAAGCTCCGGCAGAGTGCTCCATTTGCCTAGCCCATGGATCTGGACGTTCCACAATAACATCGTTCCAGACAGGACCCTTTATTCGAAACTTGTATTTTTGATCTGCCTTAGCTTGTAGAACATCCGTGGACCAAATGCCTTCATTATCTCTCATCATTTGATTAAGATCGCATTCACTCCAATTATTAAAATCTCCTACTACCGAAACATCTTGAGCATGGGGTGCCCAGACTTTAAAAGTACAACCTTCATTGTTTTCTTTTAGATTAGCACCTAACTTCATTTCTATACCTCCTTTTCTAACAGATGCGACATAGAAATATAACTCAAAGCTTACCGGCTGGTGCCTAGCGGCAGCGGAGCACCAG
>JAXHSZ010000522.1:0-2392 GCA_034190725.1 Thermodesulfobacteriota bacterium | reverse complement strand
GACACTATCTATATATTCATGAGCAGTATTACTCAATGAGCACTCCCTTCTGAATACTTCTCAATTTTCTGTAAAAACTTTTAGATAGTTGCAAATCCCCGAATTTGCAGCTGCATCCAATACAAACCCATTGGGGTGCCCCTTCATGCATACTGCAACACCCAAGTGTGACTTTCTTCTTTGCGAGCTCTTTCTTCATTTGTTCCGTTATTGAGCGGAAGCCATATACAATTACAGCAATATCTTCACAGCCACATGATGGACATGACAGGGCAAGATTCTGCCTCTATTCCTCAAGTTTTGCACTTTATGGCCGATAGAACGTTTATAAATCGTTTGAAAATGCTGAATTTGAGTCCACTTCTCACTCTTTTTTAAGGTGTAACCTGCCCTGTGAATTCTCATCAGGTTGAGAATTTTCATAGGATGAATTGTTTACACCACAAGATACAAGTAAAGTGAAAATCGAACTCATTCATTGGGTTTTATGTGAGTCCTTTGAAATTATTCGACCTGTGCGGGTAAGCAGGATTGCAGCAAGCAGTGAACTTGGCCAACTGTACAGGTTGAAATTATTTGCTGGAGAGATGAACCATGAAACAATCTTGCCACTTTCATCCTACAAAACCGGCTCATTGGAGTTGCCCTCAATGCAGTCAGGCCTTTTGTCCACATTGTATCATCAAGCGGGATAGGGTTGGTCACAGGATCGGAGAGACCCTCCATCTCTGCCCAAAATGCAATGTTGAAGCAGAGTGGGTTGGAGCCGGAAACTTACTCAAACCGTTTCGGAATAGATTGCCGGAATTCTTTTTGTATCCACTTTCTTTAAGACCTCTCTTATTGATAATCGTCTTATCTTTCATAAGCTCACTATTTTCGGGGCCTGGCCTGCTGAACATGCTGGTACGTGTCCTGGTATGGGCAATATTGATAAAGTACTCATATGAAGTCCTTAAGACGACAGCAAGTGGGAATCTGACACCGCCAAAGATTAATGCTGAAACAATCTCTAACGATTTTCAAGTGGTATTCAAACAAATCGGACTGTATGTAATAATGGGGATTGTCTATTTGTGGCTCACCTCGAAACTCGGGATCTTTTTTGGGATCATACTCCTTGTATTTATGGTTTTATCCATTCCAGCAATGATCATCCTGCTTGCAACCACTGACAGTATTCTTCGTGCCATTAACCCTGCAGTCTTTACCAGGCTGGCCTTCAGGATAGGTTGGGACTACCTTCTGATGTATTTTTTCCTTATACTTCTCTTATTTGCACCAGCTGCCTTGGGACAGTATATCTTGAAGTACCTCCCCTCTGTTTCTCACATATTTCTCTTCAGTTTCGCAAAAAGCTTTTATACGCTCATCTCATACCATTTAATGGGGTATGTGGTTTTGCAGTACCATGCAGAGATAGGGTATAAGGTAGACTATGAAGATTTCAAGGACCCGAACGCAGAACAAGAGGAAGAAGATGCTGTCACAGAAATCATGGCCAGGGTGAATCCCCTGATCACCGAAGGAAAGCTTGATGAAGCCATAAACCTTATTCAATAACTGACAAAGACAGAGGGCATAACTGATCTTGCTCTATCCGAACGCTATTACAACATGCTGAAAATCAAAAAACAAACACCGGTATTGCTCAAACACTGTGTCACTCATTTAGACCTGCTGGCCAAGGAAAATAAAAAAACGGAGACCTGTGAAATATACAAATCATGCCTTACTCAAGACAACACGTTCACACCGACCTCCTTCACTTTGTTCAAATTGGCTGGTTGGTGTAATGAAGACGGTAATAGCAAAGAAGCCATACAGACCTATAACCGGCTTATTCAGTTGCATCCGGAAGACAATTTGGTTCCCAAGGCTTATTTTCGAGCTGCACAAATCTTTTATGACAGATTAATGGACCCACCCCGGGCCAAAAACATCTTGTCCGGCTTGATCAAAAAATATCCCGACCATGAGATCATTCCCCATGCCAAGAATTATCTTAAACACATGACTGCATAACCTTTCACTCAACGACCTCATGTAGGATGAGCAGGTATTTTTAGCAAATCCCTACGTCACATTTTCTCCTTCAAGAGACTCCCTCACTATTTGTGCTTCCGGTGAGTCAGGATATCTCGTACAGATCATATGTAGGCATAGTTTATATTTACTCTGCATTCCCTTTTCTCTATACGTGTTTGCAAGCTTCAGCAATGATGTGGAGATACCCGGCAAATGAGGCTTCTTCTTCATGAGTGCAGTTAAGATGCTTTTTGCCTTTTCCGGGTGTCCCATTGCGCAATTTATTGAGATCAGGCGCAGATAAAGCTCAGCTGGAAGCTTGGAATGTTTCGTAAGCCTTGAATATTCTTCATAGATATTATAT
>JAXHSZ010000521.1:0-5486 GCA_034190725.1 Thermodesulfobacteriota bacterium | reverse complement strand
AAACAAAGCAAGCAGCCGGCAAGCGGTGAACTTGGCTAACCACACAGGTCGAACTGTTTTGTTGAAACCGAGAGCCTGGAACCCCCACCTGGAAATAGTATATTTCTGAATGGACACTATTCTAATGGTTTTTTTACCAGAAAATATAATTCCCCTTTCTTGTACAGAGCGCCTGCAGTTATTTCTGCCTGATATCCGGTACCCCAAAAAAGGTCTACCCTCCCTGCCCCTCTGATAGCCCCACCCGTATCCTGATTAACGACAAATCGTGAAAATTCTCTCCATCCTGTTACGGTATTGGACTGGTCAATTTCAGGCTTCTGAGTGACGATAAATGAAAGACCCCCCTTGGGAAACAACCTATAGTCAGTAGCTATCGACCTCCCTGGAGTCAGCACCACTTCAATATTTCCCAAAGGCCCGATCTCTACTTTTTCAAAAAAGACATAGCTTTCATTATAATTCAGGATTCTGTCCCTCTCCTCTGGATGATCTTGAAGATATGCTTTCAGTGCTTGGAATGAGACATCTTCTCTTGGGATAATCTTCTCATCTATGAATTTTCTTCCTATACTTCTATAAGGCTTCCCATTGGATGCAGCATAGTGAACTCTCTGAATCGTATTGTCTTCCAATTTCACGACGCCCGAACCCTGAATCTGCATAAAAAAGAGCTCCACATTGTCAGATATCCACAATAATTCCAGTCCCTTTCCTTCTAAAATCTTTTCTACATCAATTTCTTCTCTGTCATAATAGGGAGCAATTGTATTCCCATCATATCGAGCGACAATCTTTTCATCTTTAAACCGAGGATGAAATTTCTCAAGGGGTATCACCATCAAATCGCTGGGTTTCATATAAATTGGATATTTGTATATATCTGATCTTGTAAGACTGCCCTTCAGTATGGGTTCATAATATCCGGTAAAGATAACGGAACCTTTTCCATTAGAACCGATTGATCTATAAATGTGAAATTGTTTTCGAATTCTCTTATTCAGATCTTTTGGGCTCGATGAGGACATAAGGATATCAAGAAATGTTTCCATGGACTCGACCAAATATCCGGCAGTATACTTATGGGGACCGTACCTGAATTGACTCTCAGTCGGAAGTCTTTTAAGATACTCCATGCTTCTATTGACGGCTGTCTTCAATGAATCCTTATCCATATCATCATTGAACTGAGGTCTCCAGAAGCCCTTTACAAGTACAAGAACGTTTTCTTCGGGTATTCTCTTCTCCGTGATTTCCCTTACACAGCCGCTCAACACAAGGACAAAAAGAAACAATATCAGAATTCTCTTCATTATTTTTCCTGAACAACTCTTCAACATTAAACGGCCCTTCCACAACCCCCGAACATGGAAAAGATCAGTGCGAAGATCAACATCTGAATAATCCATCCAATTGCACAAACTCCCACGGCCCTCAATGTGCTGTTGTAATCAAGTGCCTGTCTCACAGCTACAACCATTGCCACAAGCATCCAAATTGCGGTAACAAAGAAGACGATCTTTGATAACCCGGGGATAATAGCCAAAATCCGAATCAACCCGGGTGAGCTGGAAAAACCGATTGTGCGAAGTAATTGACCGGGATCAGCCTCTGTTTGCGGTTCAGGAAGGAGCCTCGTTCCAATGAAATAGGTGATATATGCCCAGATAAACCATCCTGCAAGAGCTGTGAGTGTTGTCACAAAAATACCGCCAAATCCTCCTCCTCGAAGGTTTCCGATCCCTGCTGCCAAGCTGGAGAGAACAACCACAAGCATTGCCTGACTCATTGCCTGAGTATCAGCCTCAATTTCTTCATAGATGTTTGCATCCAGTCTGGCGGCTCCAATAATACGGTCTTTGAAACTTGTCATAGTAGTCTCCTATTGAGTGTCCATTTGGAAATGAGATATTTTCTGCAAGGTCAATGAAGACGAAGATTTTAACCACAGGAATACATAAGGTATTTTCAGGATTAAAATCTACTCTTACGCAGAGATTGCGGAAAATAGCCATTCATGGATAGACACTATTGAAGGTTATCGATGACTCTCTTGAGTTTAGCCTGTACCTTTAAAGCTACATCTCTCAACTGAGGATTATCAATGGATTCCATGGACGCAACAGGATCGATTGCAGATACTTCGATCTTTCCTTCAGAGGTTTCCTGCACCACAACATTGCATGGTAACATTAAACCAATCTTGTCTTCCGCCTGCAAGGCTTCGTATGCAAAGGGTGGATTGCATGCACCGAGTATTTTGTATTTCCTGAAGTCCACATCAAGTTTCTTCTTGAGAATTTCCTTGACATCAATCTCTGTAAGGACCCCAAACCCTTCCTTTTTTAACTCCTCTACTACATTTTTGATTGCTTCGTCAAAGGAGCTGTCAACAGTTTTGCTCAAGGAGTAATTCATTGATGATCTCCTTTTTTTCTCCTGTTCTAATGAATGGTTCACTGTGAAAGAATACGCATGAAAAGAAGGAACTTGACCACTTCAATGGCAGTCGAATTCTCATGTGTATAACTGTTTACGCATATCAACATATTATGACATGCAACGGTGAGTTGCTTTTGCAAAGAGGTTCTCTATTTGATTGTCATAGATGGCTTTTTTTTGGATCAACACCTTGAATATGGATCCCATACCACCGGGAATCATGAAATTCTTCATTGTCAATTTTTTTTTATAATATTCCACTGTGGACATGTTGTAAATGTTTTTTTCCAATTCTTCCATCATCCCTAAGAGTCCAAGAGCAATGAGAAACCTGTACTGTTCCAGGTAACATGATGTTCTAAAACCTCTCTGTTCACCAAACCTCATGATGGTTGTAAAGTCAATATGGGCTGTAATATCCTGGAAACCAATCCGTATATACGGGTTATGATTGACAGTATGCCGATAGTAACACGAAAGTGTGCCATTCTTTCTGTGTGATGCAAAAAGCTCATCAGCACTGTATCCGTAATCTACGGTCACAATAAATCCACTTCCCATGGCCCTGTTTATTTCTTCAAGCCAATGATTGATCTTCAAATTTACCTCAGCCCTTTGACCCTCTTGAAGGTGGACATCTAAGTCCGCAAAGTACTCTTCCAAAGCGGGTATCGATGGCTCCCCAAGCTCTTCAACGAACGAATCCTGATTGAGTGTGACATACACTTCCTTCAAAGCACCTTCTTCCACTTGCACTATGTTGAAGGGAAATGCATCGAGGAGTTCGTTGGAAAGATAGCATCCATTGAAATGCACAATTCCATTTCTGAAGTCATCTGGTTGAAACCATTCAACCTTGTCCTCATGGGACTTTTTTTTAAGCAAGTCCCTTTGAAACATTGAGAAGGAGTGACCCATCTCAATGATTTTATATGTGAGTGGGTTGTAAAACTCCGGAAAATATTCTCTTATGTAGTCGAGTATATCACAACATAAAAATCCTTTTCCAGCTCCGGCCTCTATAATTGTGAAATCATGTCTTTTATTCATAATGTTCCACATTTTGTGGATGAGTCTTGCTATCAAATAGCCGAATACCGGGTGAACATGGGGACTCGTGTAATAGTCACCAACCTTTCCGATCTTTTCTTTGGGAGAATGATAATACCCTTCCACCGGATGATAGAGTACCATGTCCATGTATTCGGTAAAGGTTATCTTGCCCTTCTTACGGATTACATCAGATATGATCTTCTTCAGAGTTTTGTTTTCGGATTCAATCTTCATCCTGCCCGCTGACGTGGTGGACATTATTCATCAAGGATTGGGAACGCTTTTGATACACTCTATAATTTTCATTCCACAAATATAAATCTTTATTGTATAGATCGTTTGGAATAATAACACAACCCCTTTTTTGCATTAACTCTACAAGCCCAATTTCCATTGAGTCGACCAGTCAAGATTTGTGCAAATCAGCATCTATTCTGACGTCATCCTGGAGAAATGTCAAGTTTGATTGACTTTTGCAAATTTTTATCGCAAACTATCAGCAGACTCTCCCACATGTTATTACACTGTAAAAGAATATATGAGATATTTGCTTTGAATTCTGATATTGCATCCACACTTTCAGATCATTTTGTTCATAATCTGTTTTAAAGCCCTTTTTCTTCACTTGGATCGAGTTTTTTCATCTTACTCAGTTCGTGTGTCAAATCCCAAGAGTTCGGGGTATGAGCTTCACAAACTCTTTAATCAACAGCATTGAGGGGGGAGTAATGAATCAAAAACTGAAGAGACTCCTGAGTATAACAGCGAAGAAAGAAAGATTTATCATCAGCCTCATGTCCGGCACATCCCATGACGGGATCGATGCAGCTCTGGTTTCAATAAAAGGGAATGGTCTTGAAACCAAGGTGGATCTATTATATCACTTGTACTCTCCATATCCTGTGACAACAAAAAAGAAGATCAGAAAAGCTTTTGAAGGCCATACACAAGACATCTGTAAATTGAACTTTGAATTGGGAGAATTATTCGCCAAGGCGACTTTAGAATGCATAAAAAAGAGTAAGATGTCCAGTGAAGTTGTGGACATCATTGCATCTCATGGTCAAACCATCTCTCATATCCCTCCCCAAGGAAATAAAAAAGGATCTACTTTGCAGATCGGCGAGGCAGATGTGATTGCCCAGCGTACCGGCATCATTACTGTATCAGATTTCCGTACAAGGGATATGGCTGCAGGCGGTCATGGCGCACCTCTGGTTTCTTATGCAGATTTCCTCCTCTTCAGGGAGGAAGGCAAAGTGAAAGCTGTGCAGAACATCGGAGGCATTGCCAATGTCACAGTGGTGACCGAGAAGGCAAAAGATGTAATAGCCTTCGACACAGGACCGGGGAATGCCCTTATCGATGTTGCATCTCATATACTCTCACATGGAAAAAAGGAGATGGACAAAAACGGGAATTGGGCAGAAATGGGTATTGTAAATCAAAACCTTCTGGACACTTTAATATCACATCCCTATCTTGAACTCATCCCCCCTAAATCCACAGGAAGGGAAACCTTTGGAAAAAATCTCGTGGAAGAGATTATAAAAAAAAATTCGGATATGACCCCAGAGAATTTACTTGCAACTTTAACGCATTTTACTGCCAAAAGTATTCATAATGCATATCAGAATTTCATTCTCACTCAATACCCAATAGATAACATCATTCTTTCAGGAGGGGGAAGCAAAAATAAATACATGGTTCACCTCTTATCGGATTATTTTAAAGACATACCAATCATTCCCATTGATATATTGGGTATCCCATCCAACGCTAAAGAAGCCATCTCATTTGCAGTTCTTGCAAATGAAACAATCATGGGAAATCCTGGGAACCTCCCGTCAGCTACAGGGGCAAAAAAGCAGGTTATTTTAGGGAAGATCAGTCTGTAGACAATCAATTGAGGGATTATAAAGGAATATCTATTGCATATGAGCACTCAGATTGAGGCCATCTTTGCCCGATCCACAAACACAAAATCCTTG
>JAXHSZ010000520.1:0-10323 GCA_034190725.1 Thermodesulfobacteriota bacterium | reverse complement strand
CATAGACCAGTAACAATCATTCATACTGTTTTCCCTTGACCTTTATTACAATCCATAGTAACTTTTCGGCTTTAATAATATGTATTTAGTGTCTGAACGAAAACTAGGATTTTTCGTCAAGGTCAAGGAAGATCAAAATTTTAACCACAGGAATATATTAAATATTTTGAGGATTAAAATTTTTATCTGACACAGAGATTGGCGAAAAAGACAGTTTTCGTTCGGACACTATTTAATCTGACCGAAGGAAATTCAAGAAGGAAAAAAGGAACATGTTCTATGATAATCGACGCTCATGCTCACATCGGAGGAGTACATCCAAATGGAGACGAGAATACTATTGAGAGCCTTATTAACCTCTTGGATGAATATGATATTGATAAAGCTCTTCTCTTTCCCATACTCCCCTTGCCCTTAGCCAGTCCGGATGCCCTCGAAATAGCAAAGACAAAAAGTTTCAGGAATGATTTAGTTTTTTCTGCAGTAAAGAAATTTCCTGATAGATTTTTTGGTATATACTGCGTTCATCCGAGCAAGGAAGAAGAAGTCTCATTAATAGACGAAAAAATAGCGGACGGCAGTGTGGTCGGTCTGAAGATTCACCCTTACCTCCACGGATTTAAGCCACAAAGTTCCGTTCCTGAGATTGTGGTCGAAAAATGCGCTGAGAACAATGTACCTCTCTATATCCACTCAGGCCCGGGCGCTTCACCCATTGAGATCAGTGAACTTGCCGCAAGGCACCCGGAAGTGAGTTTCATCATAGGACATATGGGGGAATGTGTGGAGCATGTTTTTGAATGCATCGTCGCTTCACAATACACAAATATTTTCTTTGAAACATCATGTCTTCTGCCCGTATGTGTGAAAGCAGGTATATCCATCATTGGAATTGATCGATTTCTATTCGGTTCTGAATGTCCCACAGGCAGTCACTATTCTATAGAGCTTCCCAAATACGATCTCATCGGCCTCAATGAAGAAGAAAAGGATCTTCTATTTTACAAGAATACCATGAATCTGTTTAACCTTTAATCAAAGGAGAGAAAAATGGAAAATCAAGAGAATAACCTCGCTCAATCGGAGAAGAAGCCTGTTATAGCCGTATCAGGAAAAGGCGGTACAGGAAAAACCGTTATGTCGACAATCATCATAAAACACCTGAAGAAAAATGATGTAAAGATATTGGCAATAGACGCAGACCCGGCAACAAGTTTGCCGCCTGCTTTGGGTGTGGAGATAAAAAAGACCATAGGAGACATACGAGAGACAATGGTTCAAGGACCGGGAAGGGCTCCCACTCCTGATGTGCCTGTAGATTTGATGCTGGAATATCAGATAAGGGATATCCTCGCTGAGATACCGAAGATATCATTGCTTGCCATCGGCCGTCCTGAAGGGCCCGGGTGTTATTGTCTTGTCAATGATATACTGAGACACTCCATAGAAAAATTCTCAGGCCATTATGATGTGACAATAATCGACTGCGAGGCGGGTCTGGAGCATCTGAGCAGACGGACCACAAGAAGCGTTGACACAATGATCATTGTGACTGATGCCACTCAAAGGGGAATCAATACGGCCAAGTTGATAAAAGACCTTGCAGAGAGACTCGAGATCAGTTTCGACAAGATATGTGTGATCCTAAACCGAGCCACAGAAGAGCAAGCGAGAGTATTCGGTGAGAGGGCTGCCAAATATGGAATAGAACTGGCCGGCATCGTTCCCTTTGACGAGAACATTACTGAATATGACATGGCTGGGAAACCACTCATCGACCTCCCTGATGACTCCCCGGCTGTTATCGCCGTTGGGGAGATCCTTGATAAATTAGAAGTCCTCGTCTAATACCCGGGAACGCACCGCTCCTTTTATCCAATTCTGGGTTGCCTGAAGGGATTTTTCAGGATCAGTAAGGTTTCCCCATATTTCTTTGTCCTTTGGGGTACCCAGAAACGGACTCACAGTCTTTTCAGCTGCATTGACTACCCAAATCATCAGCTTCGGGTTCTCTCTGATTGCATCCATGTTTCCTCTGATGAAGTTCACAAATGGAGCAGGGCTTTTTTCTGACGGAATGAACACAATATATTCATCGGGTATTCTCTTCAAGGCCTCAATATTCTCAGGTAAATATATGATTGATGGGAACAAAAAGAGCAGAAGCTCGTTTCCGTCTTTTTCTGCTCTCAAACATGTGTATACATCGTTTATCTGTGTATCTTTCTCAGACACTTCAAACCCCGATTTTTTCAAAAGATCACATATTGTCTCTTCAACCACCGGAGCGGCTTCAGCAAACCTGAGATCAACCAAACGTTTGAATGCCATCTCCAATTCTTCCGGCATATATTTATGAGTGGGTGGAGTATAAAAGACTTCTCCCAGGTAATTGAGCTGTACGTGCATATCAGGAGAAAACACTGAAAGTCGGACATTTCCAACTATTCCTTCAAAGATCATTCGTTTTGGATCACCCTCCAACGATTTGTTCAGTGCGTCTTTTTCTTCTTGGGTGAGGCTGTCAACTTCCTGACTGATCTGCCACATCAACTCTTCACCGGAAACAGCCTTGTATTTCATGAGGTAATTCGACAGGTTTTTATAGATTTTCGGCAACAAATTCTCCATCTCAAAACTCCTCCATATAAAATTAAACTTTTATATCAGTTTCGCTTTGTAAAAGAGTCGCTTCAACAGAGGTCAAATTCCATTGGTAATTCGCCCAAAATAACATCTTTGTCTTTGCGAGTAAAGTCTTTTTGTGTTCTGAGTATTATTTTTGGAAAACCGGGATTTTTAAATCTGGATGAACATGAGATGGTCTTTGGTCAAGAGGGACTTGAGCACATATTCTTTTTTTCCACCAATTCTCGTACGGTTCTCTTCATGACCCCAGGGTCGAAGGGTTTTAATATGAGGGCAGCTGCGTCAAGCTCTTTTACTATATTTTCCGTCATGGTGTCACTATATGTGGCGGTAAGGATTATGGGAAGATTCATATTCTTCTTTTTCATTTGCCTTAATCCCTCAAGAACAGAGAATTCTGGACTCTTGTCAACGTCGACAATGACAATATCCACTTTAATGACATCCATAATCATTGCAACTTCATCCAAAGTTTCGACTGTAAGCACTCTGTAGTTCTCCGCTGACAAAAATCTTTCGAAAGCCTCCAACATATTGTGGTACCTGTCGAACACAATGATTGTTTTCATGAAACCGTCCCCAAATGTTACGACTTGGATTTATTCATATTCTTATGGCAAATTCCATGCCAGTCTTACTATTTAAGTATTTCAACGACTCGTAACTCTCCATATTCAGTTGAATTATACTCATAACAAAACAGAAAGCACTTTATATGAGGATAAACAAACTCCATATAGAAGAGTTTGGATGCTCGTATTCAATCAAAATGGAATGCATACAAGAGAAAGAAATTCAAGAAAATATAATAACAACAATGCACTGTCTTTGATTGCTCGATTTTGGTCAGAAAGCTTAATAGAGAGCAAGGCAGAGGAAAAGGAGAATTGCTCTATTGTTTTTTGTCCGAAATACTCACCTCCTTTTGAATTTTATATTTCTTCATTCTTCTGTGGAGACTGTTTCTGTTTATACCCAATAAATCAGCGGCCTTCATCTGATTCCCATTTGTCTTTTTCAGTGCCTTGATTACGAGAAGCTTCTCTATATAAGAGATTGCATCAAGATCTTCCTTTCCGGACATAAACAAAGGTTCTTTAAAAAAGCGATCCAGTACTTCACTCAATTCGGAGAGGAGTCCCTCGTCGATTCTGTCTGTGTCCTTCCCGTTCAGATTGTCTTCGAAAGAAAGATCCTGCGATGTGATCACATCCGCTTTACAGATGACAATAGCCTTGTTGATACTGTTTTCCAGCTCTCTCACATTGCCCGGCCAGGAATACACCTTCAGCGCATCAAGAGCTGCTTTTGATATGTCCTTTACGGTACTGTTCACATTCAACTTTGACTTCTGCATGAAGTATTTTACAAGATCCGGTATATCTTCTCTTCTCTCTCTCAACGGAGGAAGATGAATTGATACAACATTCAATCTGTAGTAGAGATCTTCCCTGAACATTTCCTCTGCCAATGCCCTTTTCAGGTCCTTATTGGTCGCTGCGATCACTCTCAAATCCACCCGAATTGTTTCGCTGCCCCCAAGTCTTTCGAACTGCATTTCCTGCAGGACCCGAAGAAGCTTGGCCTGAAGAGACAGAGACATATCACCGATCTCATCTAAGAATATGGTACCTCCATTGAGTTGTTCCAGCTTTCCTATCTTTCGTGTCCTGGCGTCTGTAAAGGCTCCCTTTTCATGACCGAAGAGTTCCGACTCCAAAAGATTGTCCGGTATAGCCGCACAATTTATTGCTAGGAATGGCTTTTCCGCTCTTGTACTGTGCCTGTATATGGCCCTGGCAACAAGTTCCTTTCCTGTTCCACTTTCGCCTGTCAATAGTACTGTGACGTCTTTTGCGGCCACCTGACCTATGGATTTGTAGACTTCCTGCATTTCCGGGGACTTCCCCACCATGATATCCCCGTTTTGTTTATCTTCAGGTGACGGGGCGAAAGTAACCTTTCTTCTCATCATCTCCGCTGTATGGAGGGCATTCGAAATGGTCGTGCTCATCCAGTCGATATCAAAAGGCTTGAGCGTGTAATCGTACGCTCCCAGTCTCATGGCTTCCACCGCAGTCTCCATTGTCCCGTACCCGGTCATTATGATGACATGCAGCTTAGAGTCAATCGCCTTTATCTCCTGAAGTGTGGACAATCCATCCATTCCCTGCATCCTGATATCCATGATGACAAGATCAGGTATGTTTTTTGTAACAAGCTCAACAGCCTCTTCTCCGGAAGATGCAGAAAGGATCATGTAATCCTGAGAAAACACTTTCTTGAAGGAATAGTGAACGTTCGGTTCGTCATCAACGATCAATAATGTCTTCATTCTTCCGTCTTTATCGGCAGGTGAATTGTAAAGGTCGTTCCATTGTTCTGTCCTGTTTCCATCTCGATCTTGCCCCTGTGATCCTGGACGATCCGTTGAGCAATGGCGAGGCCGAGACCAAGTCCCTTTTCTTTTGTGGTTACAAAAGCCTGGAAGACCTTGTCCCGAATCGAATCAGGTATGCCTGGTCCGGTGTCCTTTATCTTCACTGTGGCAAGTTTTTCATCTGTTTCACTTGACAATTGGAGTTGCCCACCGTCTCCCATGGCATCGATTGCATTGAGCAAAATATTTAAAAAGAGTTGTGTGATCCGTTCGGGATCTCCGTTTATGGTGGGAAGACTTTGAAAGGATTTATTCACTCGAATCCTCTGTTGAGAAAGGCGATGCTCAACAAGAAGCAGGGTGCTGTCCAGGAGTTGTCCTATATTCACCTCATGCCGTTTTGGTTTCTCCTCGCGGGCATAATCCAGAAATTGGGTCACTATTCTATTCATGCGGTCCAGTTCGCTCTCTATTACTGCTGCATCCTTCTTATCAGGTATGGAAAGGGAATGAAACAGCATCTTCACGATGGTAAGTGGATTTCTGATCTCGTGAGCCACTTCGATCGCCATCTCTCCCAATACACCGAGTTTTTCCGATTCTCGTATCCTGTCCTCCAGTCTCATCATCTGTTCATACAACCTGGCATTTTCAATGGCAATGGCCGATTGGTCGGCAAGGCTCGAAAGAAGTCTGATCTCGTCCCGGGTGAACTTGTGCCTGTCTGCTGTATAGGTATTTATCACACCGATCACCCTTCCCTTTACTGTGAGTGGAACTGACAAAAGAGAACAGAGCCCCAGATTCATGGCCATCTCAAGGTGCTTATACCCTTTTTCCTCTCGAACATCCAAAACAGTCAAAGGTTTCTTTGTGTGAAGCACCTGACCGATCAAACTTTCATGAACCTTGAGGTTGGGTTTGAGTCTATACTCTTCACCGCCCCCATGGACCGCTTTGATGACCAACTCATCTCCGCCGGCATCCACCATCATCAAAGAGGAAACCTTTGTGTTCATGAGAGAAGAAGCCTTCTCCACGATGGACTCCAGCACCTCTTGAAGGTTGAGGGTGCGTGTAATGATCTTTCCGATTTCAAAAAGAGCTGACAGCTCTTCCACTTTTTGTTTTAATGCATGATAGAGTTTGGAATTCTGAATAATTTTAGCAGACTGACTCGCCAGGGTGGAAAGCAACTCCATATCCTCATGGGTGAAGGCGGATATCCTTCTGCTGTCAACATTCAACACGCCGATCACTTCATCTTCTAGGATCAGAGGAACCGCGAGTTCGGAACGGATATCCTTGTCAATATTCACATATTTCCCGTCCTTTGCCACATCCGGCACAAGAATCGCCTTTCCCTCCTTTGCGACCCAACCCGTGACCCCCTCGCCTATCTTAAGTTTGGTATCCTTCACTACACGTGGAGGGAATCCCCTGGCAACCTCTATGTTCAACACCCCTGAGTCTCTGTCTATCAGCATGAGAGATCCGGTCGTGGCACGCGTGAGTTTTACGGCGGCATCGATGATCAGGTTCAGGACTTCCTGAGGTTCAAGGGTTGAACTGATGATCCTCGATAAACTGTAGAGTTCAGTAAGTCTTGATTTCTCAACCATTATTTATTCCACACCTCATACACCTTCTTCTCTCCCCTCTGCAAACCGGGCTTTCAATGTCCCCTCTTTCTGGAGAAAAGAGCCCATAGGTACATGTTATCGCTGCACCATTTTGATGACTCCCCCTTTACATGCAGCAGCGCATGTGCCGCAGCCGCCGCACACGGAAGCATCTACACTGAATGTATCTCCGTCTCTTTTCCATACGCCACGGGGACAGGCCTCCACGCATTCATCACACTGAACGCAGACCCCGCAATGAAGGCATCGGTTGCACTCCTCTTCGATGGGAAGTGTCAAATCAGTGGGAATGCTTCTTTCGGGATGAAGGTCCGCCTGTCTCATGGGAGTTTTTATGGGTGGGGCATAATCAAATCCCTGGAGAGATGCATGTGCTTCCTTGGCACACTCCATGGCCCTGCCTATATTCGTTGTGACAAGACCGAGGCCGACTGCATCTCCCACAATAGATATCTTGGGATGAGTACTCCGAAAAGAGCAATTCTGCTCAGCAAGTGTAAAGAATCCTCGGTTATCAAGGTCTTCTTTAACATCATCGGGAAGAAAATCCATGACAGGTGTCTCATTGGTAAATGCGATCACTGTATCAACATGAATGGTCTCTCGATTTGAGGCACCGTCTTCGATGATCACGGCGTTCTCCATGACCTCTTGGAGAAAGACAGGGTATTTGAAGGAGACACCTTCTGACATGAGCTTTCGTATCTCTTCACTGTTCCCTGAGGGGATCTTTATGTCTATGACCACAATATCCTCAGGAGCAACTCCCAGATTCATTGCTGCTTCAATACCATCTATGGCGGCATCTCCACCGCCGATAAAGAGTAACTTCTTTCCAATATCCATCTTCTTACCGCAGTTGAAATCCTTTAGAAAATCTATGCCTGCTCTGATATTCTCTTTGCCCTTTATCGGAGGGATGAAACCCCTGTGTGCTCCCACAGCCACAATCACGTAGTCGGACTCATTGACGATTGCAAGGAACATCTCCCTGTTCACAGTGGTATCTGTGATGATCCTTACGCCCAAGGACTCGATCCTCTTCAAATCATGGTCCAGATCCTCAAGGGGCAGCCTGGTTCGGGAAATGACCTGATACATCTTCCCCCCGGGTCTTTCTGCGGCATCATAAACACTAACATCATAACCGAGTCGAGCCAGATGATAGGCAGATGTCAAGCCGGCAGGACCCGCACCGATTATGGAAATCTTTCCCTCAAAGTCTCCAAGCTTCCGGGGCGGCATGTCGATCTTGTACCGTCTCGCCAGTTCCGCGGTGCGTACCGGGAAGTCAAGACGTCCACGGGTACATGCATCCATGCACAAGTGAGGGCATATGAATCCGCAGCAACTATACCTGAAGGGAGTCACTTCGTCAAGTAATTCAAAAGCCTTTGATATCTCACCCTGTCGGATATGTCTCAAGAAACGACTGGTTGGAACCCCGGCAGGACAAGCAGCTTCGCAGGGAGAGGTCAGTTCTGTCTTTTCGGGTTTCCGGTTGGTGCTTACGGGATACGCCGGATAATAAAATTTGGCGAAGGGCCGACTCCCAAGGGGCTGGATCTTGACGATCTCGCGGTTCAAGAGAGGCTGCGGGTCCAACTGAAAATCATCTGCGAACTCCTTGACAATGGAGTATAATCTTTCCCTGTCCTCTTCTCTGACCTCATCCATTACTCCGCCAATCCCCAAAAGATATTCGGGAACAGTGTAGCCAAAGATAAATATTTCTCCACCGTGAATACCTGTGGCCAGAGTCTTATCTGATCCACCGCACACCAGATCCTGACGATTATTCCTATTGAGCAATACAAGGGTCCCTCCAGCCATATATTCACCGAAAAAGTCACCGGCCGTGCCTCCTGCAACCACAAGAGGACTCTTGTCTTTGTATGCCTTCATGTGTATGCCGACTCTGTATCCCACATCATCCCGAATAAAGAGCTTCCCTCCTCTCATGCCGTAGGCCAGGGCATCGCCGCCGAGACCGTGGACGATAATCTTTCCGCTGTCCATTGTATTTGCTATGGCATTTTGAGCATGGCCATGAACCACTATGGTGGGTCCTCCCATTCCGTAACCCAGGTCTTCTCCTGGAACACCTTCGATCTCAATAAGGAGGTCTTCATTTGTAATTCCATCGCCGATGTAACGCTGTCCTCTTACATTCTTCAATACAATATTATTGACTCCGGAATCCGAGATTTCCCGTATCATTTCGTTAAGTTGTTTGTAATGAATGTCTTTTGCATCCAACTCATATGAGACAGCCGGAGCTACCTCACTCACCAGCATATTTGATGCCAAGGATTGATAATTCCTTCTCATTTAAATCAACTCCTCTCAAAATAAGTCTATTGCCTCGAAAAGAACCGATGTCATAAATACCATTTAATCCCATAATTTCCTGCATCTCATGATGCCATCCCTGAATAAGGTTTGCTATACGCTCCTCTGCCCAATCCACATCAAGGCGTTGACCAAGGATGAAATCATTGGTAGTGATCCCCCACGAGCATTTCCCACTGTTACATCTCTGGCAGCCATGACACCCACAGGCTATGAGAACAGGGGTACCTATGGCCACTGCGTCCGCTCCAAGTGCGATGGCCTTCATTATGTCTGCGCTGTTTCGGAATCCGCCTGCGGCGACAATGGATGCCTGATGCCTGATCCCCTCCTCTCGCAATCGCTTGTCTACCACCGCCACTGCTATTTCAGCAGGTATCCCCACATGATCACGGACAATGTTGGGAGCCGCTCCAGTACCCCCTCGATATCCATCCAGATACACCATATCCGCACCTGCGCGGACAATGCCGCTCGCTATGGCTCCCACATTGTGTACTGCCGCAATCTTCACGCATACCGGTCTGTAATCGCTTGCTTCTTTGATGGCATATATGAGGAGCCGTAAATCCTCAATGGAATATATGTCGTGTTGCGGTGCAGGAGAGATGGCATCTGAATGCAGGGGTATCATTCTGGTCTCGGAGATGCCCTCAAGTACTTTTTCACCGGGCAGGTGACCCCCGATACCGGGCTTTGCCCCCTGACCGATCTTTATCTGGTATCCCCGTCCGATCTTCAAATATTCCGGGCTTACACCGAATCGGCCGGAGGCCACCTGAAGGATAGCTCTGTCGGCATACGGATATAAATCTTTGTGAAGCCCACCTTCGCCTGTGTACCATAAGAGACCCATTTTTTGGACCACACGTGCCATGGCTTTTTGAAGATTGAGGTTAACACTGCCATAAGACATGGGGGCGAATACGATCGGTATATCCAATGGGATGAGGCGCCTTAACATCTCGGAAGGGTCTTCAAGGTCAATTAGCTTCTCAACTTTGCGCCCAAGATATGTAATGGTCTCCATCGGCTCCCGTTGGGGATCAATGGATGGGTTGGTGACCTGACATGCATTGAAAAGCATCTTATCCCAATAGACCGGCACACCCGTCTCCGCTCCAAAGCCGGTCAAGGCCACTGAACCCGAGGAAGCCTGTAAATGAGCCCGGTGAATATGTTCCGGTTTCCATACACCATGGGGTCTGATGACGAATGGATCTTCTTCTATACGGATCGCATCTCTTGGACACATGGCCTCACATCTATGGCATGCGGAGCATGCCATAGATGTGAGGC